>NZ_JAGIXF010000027.1:0-83072 GCF_021483755.1 Burkholderia sp. WTPI3
CGCGCGCCGATGTCGGCGGCGCGACGTGCGGGCACGGTTTCCCGTGCCGGCGCATGCGCGAATTCGTTCGTCAGCGCGCCTGCCAGCGCCCGGGCGGCACGCCGAACATCCGTTTGAAGTGTCGCGTGAAGTGGCTCTGGTCGACGAAGCCGCTTGCCGCCGCGACATCGGCGACGGGTACGCCTGCGCGCAACGGTGCAAGCGCGCGCTGCAACCGCAACTGGTTGCGCCACGCATGCGGCGGCATCCCGGTCGTACGGGTGAACAGGCGTGCTGCATGGAACGACGACAGGCCGACTGCCTGTGCGACATCGTCGAGCGTCACCGTGCACGTGAGATCGGCCGCGAGCCGTTCGCGCATCGCGTCGACGCGCGGTTCGTCTGCCGCGAGCACCGCCGGTTGCAGCCGCGCGTCGGCATGGCGCGCGATCAGTGTCGACAGCGCGTCGAGCAGCGCCGTTTCGGCGGCGAGCGGATCGTACACGCGCGGCGTGCCTGGTGCGGGATCGTCGGTTGCCACTGGCCCGTGCGCGCCGGATGGCGGCATGGGTTCGCTGCCGGCTTCCATCATCCGGTGCGCGAGCGCGAGGCGCGCCGCGAGATCGGGGTCGCGGATCACGCTGGACGGGAACCAGGGCGCATCCTGCTGGCGACCTGCGATCGCGCTCGCGAGTGCGCGGATA
Source organism: Burkholderia sp. WTPI3 (assembly GCF_021483755.1). Lineage (NCBI taxonomy): Bacteria > Pseudomonadati > Pseudomonadota > Betaproteobacteria > Burkholderiales > Burkholderiaceae > Burkholderia > Burkholderia sp. WTPI3. The sequence continues at coordinate 684 of NZ_JAGIXF010000027.1, forward strand.
TAGTCGACCGGCACGTAGCTGACGCGATAGCACCAGCCCTCGTCGGTCGCGCGCGAGCCCGTGTGCACTTCGCCGGGATTGATCACCGGCACGGTGCCCGTTTCGGCGACATGGCCGCTGCCGCGGCAGGTGTAGCGCTCCGCGCCCTCGAGGATCACCGGAATCGTGTACGCGTCGTGCCAGTGCGGCGCGAACGTATGGTCGCGATAGGTCGCTGTGAGCAGGTCCGCATTCGGCAGCAGCGGCGTGCGCCAGTAGCGTGCGGAATCCGGAAGGCGGGTGGCGGACATGATCGGGCGCGGGAACGGTCGAATCGACAGTGTATCGCTCGCGCGCCTGGCAGGCGCGGGCTTACTTGACCGGGATCGTCGTGCCGGCCGGCATCGGCACTGCGGTGACGGCGTTCTTCGGGCTGCCGCTGACGATGCGGTCGCTGTAGGTCAGGTAGACGAGCGTGTTGCGCTTCTTGTCGACCACGCGCACGACGTGCAGCGTCTTGAAGATGAACGACATGCGCTCGCTGAACACGTCGGTCTGCTGCTTGAGCGGCTCCTTGAAGCTGAGCGGGCCGACCTGCCGGCATGCGATCGACGCTTCGCTTGGATCTTCCGCGACACCGAGCGTGCCCTTGATGCCGCCGGTGCGTGCGCGGGACACGTAGCAGGTCACGCCGCTCACGAGCGGATCGTCGTACGCTTCGACGACCACGCGATCGGAGCCCGTCACGCGGAAATGGGTGTTGACGCTGCCGACTTCCTCCGCGTGCGCGAGCGGGGCGACGGCAAGGGCGGAAAAGAGAAGGGCGAACGGCGTGGCGGAAAGGAGGCTGTGCTTCATCGACGGAACCGGATGCGAATGCGGGACAACGACTCTAGCATGCGCGGCGCTGGCCGACGGGCGCCGAAAAGACAAAAGGCCCGTCGAATGACGGGCCTTTCATTTTCTGGCTCCCCGACCTGGGCTCGAACCAGGGACCTACGGATTAACAGTCCGGCGCTCTACCGACTGAGCTATCGGGGAATAAATCGGTACATCTGCGTGTTGGGTTTCCAACAAAAAACCCGTCCACTTTCAACGGGCTTAGTGTTTTGGCTCCCCGACCTGGGCTCGAACCAGGGACCTACGGATTAACAGTCCGGCGCTCTACCGACTGAGCTATCGGGGAACAAACAACAACAGCAGAGAAACGAGATTGTATGGAGGGTTCGCTAACCTGTCAACCCTTTTGGGCCGCGGCGTACAAAAAAATTTTCGGCGCCGCTGCGCGATCAGCGCTCGAGCAGGTGCAGCTTCTCTTGCACGTCCTTCCACTCGTCCGCGTCGGCCGGTGCCGGCTTGGTCTTCGTGATCGACGGCCAGCCCTTCGCCAGCTCGGCGTTCAGCTCGGTGAACTGCTGCTGGTCGCCCGGAACGTCTTCTTCGGCATAGATCGCATTGGTCGGGCATTCGGCGACGCACACGGCGCAGTCGATGCACTCGTCCGGATCGATGGCGAGAAAGTTGGGACCTTCACGGAAGCAATCCACCGGGCACACATCCACGCAATCCGTGTATTTGCACTTGATGCAGCCTTCGGTCACAACGTGAGTCATTAAAACGCTCCTGCTTGGCGGTATATATGGGGTGGCGTTTGCGCCAAAAGCGGCATTGTAACTGAAGCGCAAAACCCGCATGACGTGGTCGGCTTTCCGGCTTATATCGTTTCGTGATTAGTTTATGGCGTCGGCGGCGAGCGGCGGCAGGATGTGTCGGCCCGACGGGGCGGCCGGGGTTTCACGATGGTCGGGCACGCATTCGGGTAACATGGCCGACAGACCGGGCGGCGCGCGGTGCGCCGGGGCCCGATCACGATATTTGCGGTACCGCAATCATGATCATCACTTCGCTGCTCGACACGGATCTCTACAAGTTCACGATGATGCAGGTCGTCCTGCATCACTTTCCTGCCGCAAACGTCGAATACCGGTTTCGGTGCCGCACGCCCGGCGTCGATCTCGTGCCGTATATCGACGAGATCCGCGACGAGGTGCGCGGCCTCTGTTCGCTGCGCTTCACCGACGACGAGCTCGACTACCTGCGGCGCATGCGCTTCATCAAAAGTGACTTCGTCGACTTCCTTGCGCTGTTCCATCTGAACGAGAAGTACATCTCGATTACGCCGTCGCCGAAGGGCAACGGCGAGATCGACATCGAGATCGTGGGGCCGTGGCTGCACACGATCCTGTTCGAGATCCCGGTGCTGGCGATCGTCAACGAAGTCTATTTCCGCAACACGCAGCGCGAGCCCGACTATCGCGAAGGCCGCGAGCGACTGCGCGAGAAGGTCAAGCTGCTCGGCGCGAAGCCCGAGTTCGCCGACTGCAAGATCGCCGACTACGGCACGCGCCGGCGCTTCTCGAAGGTGTGGCACGAGGAGGTCGCGCTGACGCTGCGCGACGGGCTCGGGCCGCAATTCGCGGGCACGAGCAACGTGTTCTACGCGATGAAGCACGACCTGACGCCGCTCGGCACGATGGCGCACGAATACCTGCAGGCATGCCAGGCGCTCGGCCCGCGGCTGCGCGATTCGCAGACCTACGGTTTCGAGATGTGGGCGAAGGAATACCGCGGCGACCTCGGGATCGCACTGTCGGACGTCTACGGGATGGATGCGTTCCTGAACGACTTCGACATGTACTTCTGCAAGCTGTTCGATGGTGCGCGTCATGATTCGGGCGATCCGTTCGACTGGGGCGAGCGCATGCTGCATCACTACGAAGCGAACCGCTGCGATCCGCGCACCAAGGTGCTCGTGTTCTCGGACGCGCTCGACATCCCGAAGGTCATGCAGCTGTACGAACGGTTCCGCGGCCGCTGCAAGCTCGCGTTCGGCGTCGGCACCAATCTCACGAACGATCTCGGCTACGTGCCGCTTCAGATCGTGATCAAAATGGTCCGCTGCAACGGACAGCCTGTCGCCAAGCTGTCGGATTCGCCGGGCAAGAGCATGTGCGACGACAAGGCGTATCTCGCCTACCTGCGCCAGGTGTTCGGCATCGCGCAGCCGGCCGACGACGCGTCGAAGTAGGCGTCGGCCGAACGGGCAGGTGCGTGGCGGCGAGGGCCGCCGGTATAATCCGACGGTATCGCACGCCAACGTCACGAGGACCGTTCATGGACACTTCCGCTGCCCGTCGCCAGATCCTCGCGCGCATTCGCGCGGCGCAGGGACGCACGGGCGAACCCGATGCAGCGGAGCGCGAAGGCGTCGCCGACTATCTCGCCCGTCATCCCGAGGGGCCGCGTCCGCCGATGCCGGCCGACCTCGTCGCCGCGTTCGTCGATGAAGCTGCGCGTCTGTCGACGACGGTCGACGAAGTCGCGACGCTGGCCGACGCGCCCGCCGCCGCTGGCCGCTATCTTTCCGCCCACGGCCTGCCGATGCAGGCCGTCGCATGGCGCACGCTGTCCGATCTCGACTGGGCAGGCGCCGGCCTGTCGGTCGAGTGCCGAAAGCCGCGCGACGGCGATCTCGTCGGTCTGACGGGTTGCTTCTGCGCAACCGCCGAAACGGGTTCGCTGGTGCTGCTGTCCGGCCCCGACACCTACGCATCGGCGGGCCTCCTGCCGGAGACGCATATCGCGATCGTGCCGGCGTCGCGGATCGTTGCAGGCCATGAAGACGCATTCGCGCTGATTCGCGCGGAGCGGGGCGAATTGCCGCGCGCGGTCAATTTCGTATCGGGCCCGTCGCGCACCGGCGACATCGAGCAGACCATCGTGCTGGGCGCACACGGCCCGTACCGCGTTCACGCGATTGTCGTGCGGGGCGCATGACGCGTCCGTTGCATCCACAGCCATTCATACGAGGAAGTTCTGCATGAAACGACATGCCGCCTGGGCAGGCATGGCATCGGGAGCCGCGCTTGGCGCCGTTCCCGCGCTCGCATCGGCCGCCACGCTCGACGGTGCCACGTTGTCCGCGCTCTGGGGCATCCCGTTCGCCGGGATCCTGCTGTCCATCGCGGCGTTCCCGCTCGTCGCCCCGGTGTTCTGGCATCACCACTTCGGCAAGATCGCCGCCGCGTGGGCCGTCGCGTTCCTGGTGCCGTTCGCGCTCGCGTTCGGCGCGGACACCGCGTTCGGTACGCTGGTGCATGCGCTGCTCGAGGAGTACATCCCGTTCATCGTGCTGCTGACCGCGCTTTACACGGTGGCCGGCGGCATCTGCGTGAACGGCAACCTGCACGGCACGCCGAAGCTGAACACGGCGATCCTCGCGCTCGGCACGCTGCTCGCGAGCGTGATGGGCACGACGGGCGCCGCGATGCTGCTGATCCGGCCCCTGCTGCGTGCGAACGACAACCGCAAGCATGTCGTGCACGTCGTGCTCTTCTTCATCTTCCTTGTCGCAAATGCGGGCGGCTCCCTGTCGCCGCTAGGCGATCCGCCGCTGTTCCTCGGTTTCCTGAACGGCGTGAGCTTCTTCTGGACGACCACGCATCTTGCGCTGCCGATGCTGTTCATCTGCGCGGTGCTGTTGACGCTGTTCTTTGTGCTCGACACGTACTTCTACCGGAAGGGCGGCGAGGAGCGGCCGGACGAGCTCGACCCGACGCCCGACAGCGTGGGGCTGACGATCGACGGCAAGATCAACTTCGTGCTGCTCGCGGCCGTGATCGGCCTCGTGCTGATGAGCGGGATCTGGAAGCCGGACGTCGCGTTCGACGTGTGGGGCACGCACGTCGCGCTGCAGAACCTCGTGCGCGACGTCGCGCTCGTCATCGTGGCGCTCGCGTCGCTCGCGCTGACGCCGCGTTCGGCGCGCGAGGGCAACGCGTTCAACTGGGCGCCGATCGAAGAGGTCGCGAAGCTGTTCGCGGGGATCTTCGTGACGATCTCGCCCGTGATCGTGATCCTGCGCGCGGGTGCGGACGGCGCGTTCGCGCAGATCGTCCATCTCGTCACGGGCCCCGACGGCAAGCCGATCGACGCGATGTACTTCTGGGCGACGGGCGTGCTGTCGTCGTTCCTCGACAACGCGCCGACCTACCTCGTGTTCTTCAATCTCGCGGGCGGCGACGCGCAGTCGCTGATGACGACTGGCGCGACGACGCTCGCCGCGATTTCCGCTGGGGCCGTATTCATGGGCGCGAACAGCTATATCGGCAATGCGCCGAACTTCATGGTGAAGGCGATCGCGGAATCGCGCGGTGTGAAGATGCCGAGCTTCTTTGCGTATCTCGGCTGGTCGCTGGTCGTACTGATGCCGGTGTTCCTGCTGACGTCGTGGATCTTTTTCGCGGCGTAGGACTGACGATTTTCAACCAAGCGCGGGCGGTCCCGGCGGCACACGGCGTGCCGCGTTCCGGCTGTGGCATGTGGAGATGACGATGCAGAAGATCCTGGTCGCACGTCCGATTTTTCCGGACGTGATCGAGCGGCTCAAGCAGTATTTCGAAGTCGAATGGAATAACGGCGACGCGCTCGCCCCCGATGCGCTCGCCGCGCGTCTTGCCGACAAGGACGGCGCGCTGACGGCCGGCGATCCGGTCGGCGCGGCCGTGCTCGCGGCGGCGCCGCGCTTGCGCGTCGTGTCGAACATGGCAGTCGGCTACAACAACTTCGACATGGCCGCGTTCAACGCGGCGAACGTGCTCGGCACCAACACGCCCGATGTGCTGAACGAGTCGACCGCGGATTTCGGCTGGGCGCTGATGATGGCCGCCGCGCGACGAATCGCCGAATCCGAGCACTGGCTGCGGGCCGGGCACTGGCGGAAGTGGGCGTACGACGGCTTTCTCGGCAGCGACATTTACGGGTCGACGCTGGGCGTCATCGGGATGGGGCGTATCGGCCAGGCGCTCGCGCGCCGTGCGCGCGGTTTCGGGATGCAGGTGATCTATCACAACCGCTCGCGGGTCGCGCCCGACATCGAGACTGAATTGAATGCCGAATACGTGTCGAAGGATGCGCTGCTGTCGCGTGCCGATCACGTCGTGCTGGTGCTGCCGTATACGAAGGAGAACCATCACACGATCGGCGCGGCCGAACTCGCGAAGATGAAGCCCACCGCGACGCTGACCAACATCGCGCGCGGCGGCATCGTCGACGACGCGGCGCTGGCCGCTGCGTTGCGCAACGGGACGATCGCCGCGGCAGGCCTGGACGTGTATGAAGGCGAGCCGAGCGTGCATCCGGCGCTGCTCGATGTGCCGAACGTCGTGCTGACGCCGCACATCGCGAGCGCAACCGAAAAGACGCGCCGCGCGATGGCGAACCTCGCGGCCGACAACCTGATTGCCGCACTGGGCGAAGGGCCGCGCGCGGGCCAGCCGCCGAATCCGATCAACCCGGATGTGATCGGGAAGCCGCGCGCATGACGACGACGTTGTTGCTGGCGGCGATCGTCGTGCTGGCCGTGGCGCTGGCGGTGGCGGTCGTCGTGATCGTGCGCGGGGGCGGAGGTCACGACGATGCAGCCGTGCTCGGCGACCAGATCGAGGACGCCGCGCATGCGCAGGCGCGTGCGGTCGAGCGGCTCGAACGCGAGTTGCGTGGCGAGATCGTCGAGAACGCGCGCGGCTCGCGTACCGAGCTGGCCGGCAATTTCTCGCAGCTTCAGCAGACGCTCGCGACGCAGTTAACGAGCATCGCGACCGTGCAGAACAACCAGATCGAGGGCTTCGCGCAGCAACTCGGCAAGCTCGTCGCCGGCAACGCGCAGCAGTTCGACGCGATGCGCGAAAGCGTGCAGCGCCAGGCGCAGCAGGCGCGCGAAGAGCAGACGGTCGCGCTGCGGCTGTTCGGCGACACGCTGAACCGCCAGCTCACGCAGCTGACCGAAGCAAACGACCGCCGGATCGGCGAAGTGCGCGCGACGCTCGAACAACGGCTGAAGGAAATCGAGACGAACAACGCGGCGAAGCTCGAGGAGATGCGCCGCACCGTCGACGAGAAGCTGCACGCGACGCTCGAACAGCGGCTCGGCGAATCGTTCAAGCTCGTGTCGGACCGGCTCGAGCAGGTGCACCGCGGGCTCGGCGAGATGCAGACGCTGGCGGCCGGCGTCGGCGACCTGAAGAAGGTGCTGACCAACGTGAAGACGCGCGGCACGTGGGGCGAGGTGCAGCTCGAGGCGCTGCTCGAACAGATGCTCACGCCGGACCAGTACGCGAAGAACGTTGCGACGGTGCCCAAGAGCAGCGAGCGTGTCGAGTTCGCGATCCGGCTGCCGGGTCGCGAGGGCGGCACGCGCGACGCGCCGCCGGTGTGGCTGCCGATCGATGCGAAATTTCCGCGCGAGGATTACGAGCGGCTGATCGATGCGCAGGAGCGTGCCGATTCGGCGGCGGTCGAGGAAGCTGCCCGTGCGCTCGAAGCGCGCGTGCGGATGGAGGCGCGTACGATCGCCGAAAAGTACGTCGCGCCGCCGCATACGACCGATTTCGCGCTGCTGTTCCTGCCGACCGAGGGACTCTATGCGGAGATCCTGCGTCGCCCGGGGCTGACGGATCTGCTGCAGCGCGACTATCGCGTGACGGTAGCCGGCCCGACGACATTGACCGCGCTGCTGAACAGTCTGCAGATGGGGTTCCGCACGCTCGCGATCGAGCAGCGCTCGAGTGAAGTGTGGCAGGTGCTCGGCGCGGTGAAGACCGAGTTCGGCAAGTTCGGCGATGTGCTCGCGCGCACGAAGGCGCAGCTCGAAACGGTCACGCGCTCGATCGAGGCGGCCGAGCAGCGCACCCGTGTGATGAACCGCAAGCTGAAGCAGGTCGAGGCGTTGCCCGGCGACACGGCGGCCGGGCTGCTCGGGTCGGAGGGTGCGGACGGCGCCGATGCGGACGACGCATGACGTACGTGGCCAGAAACCGGCTGCAAAAGAAAACGGGCGCCGTGGCGCCCGTTTTCTTTTGCAGCGGCGCCCGGCATGGCCGGGCCGCGCTCAGTTACCGGCGAGCGTGTCCAGTGCGTCGCCCGTCACGCGCACGATGCGCCATTCCGGCAGCACGGTCGCGCCCATCTTCTCGTAGAAGTCGATCGCCGGCTGGTTCCAGTCGAGCACCGACCATTCAAAGCGACCGCAGCGACGCTCGACGGCCAGCGCCGCGAGGTGCCGCAGCATCGCGGTGCCGAGACCCGTGCCGCGCTGCGACGGCTGCACGTACAGATCCTCGAGATAGAGGCCGCGACGGCCGAGGAACGTCGAATAGTTGTGGAAGAACAGCGCATACGCGACGATCGCGCCGTCGCGCTCGGCCACGAGCGCCTCGGCAGCGGGCCGTTCGCCGAATAGCGCGTCGGCCAGGTCGGCGTCGGTCGCGACGAACAGGTGTGCAAGTTTCTCGAAGTCGGCCAGTTCGCGCATCAGCGCGAGGATTGCGCCGACATCACGGGCGTCGGCCGCCCGGATCAGCGGCGTGCCGCTCATGCTTCCTCCGGCGGATCGGACAGCACGATCTCGATGCCGCCGAAGCGCGATGCGACCCAGTTGTACGCGTGGCATGCGATCCACAGCAGCACGAAGCCGAGGATCGCGTTCAGCAGCAGCGCGCTCAGGATCGTGCTCAGCTCGACCATCCCGTAGCGGATGTATGCGACCAGAATGCCGAGCAGCACGATCGGCACGCTGAACGTCAGGTAGACGAGGATCAGCGCCTTCGCGGTCTGCCCCGCGGCGATCGACGAGATTTGTTTTTTCATGTGCGGATTGCCCCCGTAGAGATATACCGATTGGAATTCAGATCAGGCCGTCGAGCGGCAGGATGTCGACCGGGGCGCCCGCGTCGACCGCCGCGGTATCGTGGCCCAGGACGATGAAACAGTTGGCGGCCGCGAGGCCGCTCAGCGATGCCGAGCTCTGCGAGCCGGTCGGCACGACGTGCCACTGGCCGTCGGCGGCGCGCGTCGCGATGGCCCGTAGGTACTCAGTGCGGCCCGGGCGCTTTTTCAGTGCCTGCATGCTGAGTGCCGTGTACATCGCCGTCGGCGGCGCGTGCGCACCGGCCAGCATCAGCAGCGCGGGGCGCACGATGGCGTAGAACGTCACGGCGGATGCGACCGGATTGCCGGGCAGCCCGAAGAACAGCACGTGGCCGGCGCCATCGGCGGCGCGCGCGAGCGTGCCGCACGCGAGTGGACGGCCGGGCCGCAGAGCAAGGCTCGCGAACGTGACGTCGCCGAGGCGCGCCATCACGTCGCGCGTGAAGTCGGCTTCGCCGACCGACACGCCGCCCGACGTGATCACCGCGTCGGCCTGTGCGGCGACCGCGTCGCTCAACGCGCGTTCGAGCGCGGCCGGATCGTCGCGGACGATCCCGAGATCGACGGCGTCGATGTGCAGCCGCTCGAGCATCGCGACCAGCATTCCGCGATTGCTGTCGTACAGTGTGCCGCGGCCGAGCGGTTCGCCGGGTTCGCGCAGTTCGTCGCCGGTCGAGAACACGGCGACGCGCACGCGGCGGCGCACCGTGACTTCGGTCAGGCCGAACGATGCGAGCAGGCCGAGATCGGACGGACGCAGGATGCGGCCGGCGGCGAGCGCGCACGCGCCGCGCGCGAGGTCCTCGCCGGCCTTGCGGCAGTTTGCGCCGCGTGCGGCGTCGTGCGCGGCGAAGCGGATGACGTCACCGTCGATCCGAACGCGTTCCTGCGGAATGACCGTGTCGCATCCGGCCGGCATCGGCGCGCCGGTCATGATGCGGATGCATGCGCCGGCTGCCACGGCGCCGTCGAACGGATGGCCGGCGAACGCGGTACCGGCGATCGTCAGCGTGACGTCGCCGGGCGATGCGGGCGCGCTTGCGCTGCCGTCGAACGCATAGCCGTCCATCGCCGAGTTGTCGTACGCGGGAATGTCGAACGGCGCATTCACGTCGGCCGCGAGCACGCGGTCGAGCGCGTCGTGCAGCGATACCGTGTCGCAAGCATCGACCGGCACCGCGAAACGGCACGCGAGTGCCTGCGCGTCGGCGAGCGACAGCGGGGCAGCGGAATCGGGTGCGGTTCGGGAAACGGGCGGGGGTTGCTTGATCATCAGTCGGACTGCGCCGCAAGGCGTATCGGGTTCGTGGCCGGTGGCGCGAAGAGGGCGCCTGAGCGCGCAGGCGCATGCGGCGGGCGGGAACGATGCCGGTGCCGTCAGCGGCGGGCGAGCGCGGCGAGTTCCTGCCAGGAGTTGGCATTGTAAAACGCACGCTCGTCGCGAAACTCGACTTCGACCGTCTTGTGGCGTGCGTACCACGCACGCACCTTGCGCTCGCCGGTCGCGAGCCCGACGGCGAGATCGTCGGCGAGCGACGTGCGCAGCAGTGCGAAGGTCGGTTGCGGCGAGCGCGCTTGCAGCGCGTCGACGGTCACTGCCATTGCGATGTCGGCTTGTTGCGCGTCGAGCGCCGCGCGCAACTGCGCGACGAGGTCGGTTGGCAAATACGGCGTATCGCAGGGCGAGCACGCCACGAGCGGCGTGCGTGCCGCCCGCATGCCGGCAAGCAGGCCCGCGAGCGGGCCGGGGAAATCGGGTGTTTCGTCGGGCACGATGCGCGCGTCGAACGGTGCGCCGAGCTCGGCGTAGCGATCGGCATTGCGATTGGTGCTGATCAGCGTCTCGTCGACCTGCGGCGACAGCCGGCGCAGCACGTGCAGCGCGAGCGGCGTACCGTCGAGCAACTGCAGGCCCTTGTCGGCGCCGTCCATGCGCGTCGCCCGCCCGCCCGCGAGCAGCAGGCCGGTGATGGAGGGCGCGTCGGAAGCGGGCATCGTCGGGAAAATCGGGGGCGGGCGGCGCGGTCAGCCGCCGATGTAGGACATTTCGACACGCTTGCCGTCGCCGTTGGGGGCGACGTCGCCGGCCGCGCTGCCGCGCAACTGCGAATAGCGGTCGGTGCGGGCCTGCCAGATCCGGGCAATCGCGGTCGCGATCTCGGCGTCGCTGCACCGCCGCGCACCAGCGCGCGCAGATCGTGGCCTCCCGACGCGAACAGGCACAGGTACAGCTTGCCTTCGGTCGACAGTCGCGCGCGCGTGCAGTCGCCGCAGAATGCCTGCGTGACGCTCGAGATCACGCCGATCTCGCCGCCGCCGTCCGCGTAGCCCCAGCGCTGCGCGGTTTCGGCCGCCGTGTGCGGCTCGAGCGGCACCAGCGGGAATCGTTCGGCGATCCGCGCGATGACGTCCGCGGACGGCAGCACTTCGGTCATGTTCCAGCCGTTCGACGTGCCGACATCCATGTATTCGATGAAGCGCAGGATCACGCCGGTGCCGCGGAAGCGCTCGGCCATCGGCAGGATCTCGTCGTCGTTGGTGCCGCGCTTCACGACCATGTTGACCTTCACCGGTGCGAGGCCCGCGGCCTGCGCGGCGAAGATGCCGTCGAGGACGTCGGCGCTCGCGAAGTCGGCGTCGTTCATGCGTTTGAACAGCGTGTCGTCGAGCGCATCGAGGCTGACCGTCACCCGTGTGAGCCCGGCGTCCTTCAGCGCGCGCGCCTTGCGGGCGAGCAGCGAGCCGTTGGTCGTCAGCGTCAGGTCGAGCGGGCGACCTTCGTGGGTCGTCAGGCGCGCGAGGCGCTCGATCAGGAATTCGAGGTTCTTGCGCAGCAGCGGTTCGCCGCCCGTGATACGGATCTTCTCGACGCCGTGTGCGACGAAGAGCCGCGCCACGCGCTCGATTTCTTCGTGCGTGAGCAGCGCGCTGTGCGGCAGGAACGGGTAGTCCTTGTCGAATACGTCGCGCGGCATGCAGTACACGCAGCGGAAGTTGCAGCGGTCCGTCACCGAAATGCGCAGATCGCGCAGCGGCCTGGCGAACGTGTCGGCCAGGGCGCCGTCAGGGGTATGCGCGACGCCGGAGATATCCGGCATCCCGCTGACGTCGGCGAGGGGAATGATGCGTCGGGACATGTTGAAAGAAGTGCGAGCCAGACCTCTATTTTAGCCGCAAGCGGCTGGCCGGGCCGGTGGGCGGAAACCCGCAGCGCGGAAATGAAAAAGCCCGCCGGAGGCGGGCTCTTTCTGGTCGGTGCGCTGCGCCGCTTAGCGGTGCGACGTTTCGACCTGCTGCATCGGGGTCGAGTCGACCGGCGGCAGTGTCTTGCGCTCGCGCGGCACGCGGGCTGCACGCGGCAGGCGCGAGGCGGCTTCCTGCGCCGCGCGGAACTTGTCGGCGTCCGTGTTCACCCACACGAGGCCGGCTTGTTTCAGCACGACATCGAGGCTCGCCGAAGCGGGCGCTGCGGCCGGTTGCGAGGGAGCCGGTGCCGGTGCCGCAACCGCTTCGGCCGGTGCGGCTTCGACCGGTGCGGCTTCGACACGAACCGGTTCGACAGTTACCGGAGCGACAGTTACCGGAGCGACTTCGGCTGCAACGACCGGTGCCGGTGCGGGCTGCTCGACGGGCGCGGGCTGCTGCGCTTCGACGGCAGTCGGTGCGGCCGGCACTTCGAACGCATCGGTAGGCGAAACCGCGACCGGAGCCGGGCCGGCTTCCTCGGCGGCAGCCGGTGCGACCGGTGCCGGTTCGGCGGCCAGGGCGACCACGGCGGGCTCGACCGGAGCAACCGGCGTCGCTTCGACGCGAACCGGTGCCGGTTGCGGCTCGACCGCGGCCGGTTCGGCACGCTGCTCGACGGCTGCGTCGGCAACGGCGGCGCCTGCTGCGGCAACGGCTGCCACGGCAACCGGTGCGGCCGTATGGGTCGGCTCGATCGCAGGCGACGCTTCCGTTGTCACGACCTGCTCGGCGGCTTCGCCGTGCATGCCCTGGTCGACGACTGCGCCTTCGTCCTCGCGTTCGCGGCGACCGCCACGGCGGCCGCGGCGGCGGCGGCGACGTTCCTCGCCGTCACGTGCGCCAGCTTCCGCATCGGCAGCCACATCGGCGCCCGGCAGGGCGGTTGCGGCTGCTTCGTCGGCTTCCGACTCCGGATGGTTCTCGCCACGGGTGACGGTTTCGAGCGTGGCCGCATGCTGCGTCGGCTTGCGGCGTTCGCCGCGTTCGCGACGCTCGCCACGTTCCTGGCGCTCGCCACGGCCGGCTGCGTCGGCGGCTTCCGGCTGCTCGGCGCGTTCGCGCGGCTCGCGGTTCTCGCGGTTCTCGCGCGGCTCGCGAGGTTCGCGGTTTTCACGCGGCTCGCGCGGTTCGCGACCTTCACGCGGGCCACGGCCCTCACGACCTTCGCGGTTTTCACGCGGTTCGCGAGCGTCGCGCGGCTCACGACCCTCACGGCCTTCACGCGGTTCACGCGGCTCGCGCACTTCCTTGCCTTCGCGTTCCAGGCGTTGCGGCTGGCCGCGGCCTGCCGCAGCCTGGTCGCGACCACCCTGAGCCTGCTGGGTGCCGCCACGACGATTGCGGTTGCGATCGCCGCCGCGCTGGTCCGATTTCTCGGTCCGCTCGCGGGCCGGACGGGCAGCCTGTTCCTTCACCGGTGCCGGTGCAACCGGCGCGGGTGCCGGAGCCGGCGACATGCCGAACAGACCCTTCAGCCAGCCGATGAAGCCGCCGCTTGCCGCGGCGACCGGTGCCGGTGCAGCAACCGGCTCGGCCGGGCGCTGGGGTGCCGGGCTCGGAGCCGGCCGCTCGGGCGTGATGCCCTTGACCGCCGCTTCCTGCTTCGGCTTCACGTCGGCTGCGCGCTTGCTGTAGCCGGTTTCCGACTCCAGTTCGCGGGCGGCTTCCTCGGCCATCTTCCAGGACGCGCGCGGATCGTCGAGGCGTGCGTCGTCATGGCGCAGGCGCTCGAGCTTGTAGTGCGGCGTATCGAGGTGCTTGTTCGGGATCAGCACGATGCCGACCTTGAAGCGCGACTCGATCTTGTTGATTTCCTGACGCTTTTCGTTGAGCAGGAAGGCGGTCACCTCGACCGGCACCTGGCAGTGGATCGCCGCGGTGTTTTCCTTCATCGCCTCTTCCTGAATGATCCGCAGGACCTGCAGCGCGGACGATTCGGTGTCGCGGATGTGGCCGGTGCCGTTACAGCGCGGGCACGTCACGTGGCTGCCTTCCGACAGGGCCGGGCGCAGCCGCTGGCGCGACAGTTCCATCAGGCCGAAGCGCGAGATCTTGCCCATCTGCACGCGGGCGCGGTCGTGCTTGAGCGCGTCCTTCAGGCGTTGCTCGACTTCGCGCTGGCTCTTGGCCGACTCCATGTCGATGAAGTCGATCACGATCAGGCCGCCGAGGTCGCGCAGGCGCAGCTGGCGGGCCACTTCGTCCGCCGCTTCGAGGTTCGTGCGGGTTGCCGTTTCCTCGATGTCCGCACCCTTGGTCGCACGCGCCGAGTTCACGTCGATCGCGACGAGCGCTTCGGTGTGGTCGATCACGATCGCGCCGCCCGACGGCAGCGGTACCGTGCGCGAGTACGCGGTTTCGATCTGGTGCTCGATCTGGAAGCGCGAGAAGAGCGGCACGTCGTCGTGGTAGCGCTTCACCTTCGACACGTTGTCCGGCATCACGATGTCCATGAACGCACGGGCCTGATCGTAGATCTCGGTCGTGTCGATCAGGATTTCGCCGATATCGGGCTGGAAATAGTCCCGGATCGCGCGGATCACGAGGCTCGATTCCAGATAGATCAGCATCGGCTGGCCGGAATTCCCGCTTTGCGACGCTGCTTCGATCGCGCGCCACAGTTGCAGCAGGTAGTTCAGGTCCCACTGCAGTTCCTCGGCGCTGCGGCCGATGCCCGCGGTACGGGCGATCATGCTCATGCCGTCGGGAATCTGCAGCTGCGCCATGGTTTCGCGCAGTTCCTGGCGCTCGTCGCCTTCGATCCGGCGCGACACGCCGCCGCCGCGCGGGTTGTTCGGCATCAGCACCAGATAACGGCCGGCGAGCGAGATGAACGTCGTAAGGGCGGCGCCCTTGTTGCCGCGTTCTTCCTTTTCGACCTGGACGATCAGCTCCTGGCCTTCGCGCAGGGCATCCTGAATGCGCGCGGAGCGCATGTCGATGCCTTCCTTGAAGTACTGGCGGGCGACTTCCTTGAACGGCAGGAAGCCGTGGCGGTCTTCGCCGTAGTTGACGAAGCACGCTTCGAGCGACGGCTCGATGCGGGTCACGACACCCTTGTAGATATTGCCTTTGCGCTGTTCGCGCCCGGCTGTTTCGATGTCGATGTCGATGAGCTTTTGCCCATCGACGATGGCGACGCGCAGCTCCTCCTGCTGCGTCGCATTGAACAGCATGCGTTTCATGAACGACTCCAGGCGACTCTGCTGCCGGCGCCTCGCGGTTGTCGCGAGGACGGAAACGGCGGCAGGCCGCACCTTGTTGTGTTGTCACAAGCACGCTGGAGCGGGAAGGATGGCGGGGAGAATTGCCTGAAGAGGCGCTTGGGCCCGAAAGACGGGGCCGGCGGCCATAGGGCACCTGCGAACACGGCTTCAAAGCACGGCGTCCACACACCGCACGCTGCGAAAGCGCGCTAAGCCTGAGACCGGCATTGCCACGGGGCGCGCGCAATGCGTCGCGCGCGCCGACGGGCGGCAGATGCTGCGGCTTGGGCCGCAGCGGGGAGTATCGAATCCTGCCCGACTTTCCCGCCTGGGGTGTACTTCCCTGGTTTGACGTCGCCAAGCCCCGCACGCTTCGCGGGGCCAAATCGGGCGCAACGCCGTAATTTTCGCAACCGGCAGCCTGCGGACGCACTTCGCGCCGTCGGGCTACCGATCAAATTCTTTTCAACCAACTTTCCGTTACCGCGGCGCGTTGCCGACCGAATCCGCCTGTGGGCGCGATCCTTGCCGACGGGCTGCGCCGTGCGTGCAACTTGCTGCATCTCTTTGATCAGGGGTGAGCAGCAGACCCCCGGCGCAAGTAAAATAACGGTTTCCGCTTGCGCCTTGCCCGACTCGGTCGGGGCCGGCCTGTCAGGCCACCCTCAACGTCCGGCTGGGCAAAATTATATTCAGTATGAATGAGTTAGGCAAAATATCCCAGAATTCAGTCGCAAGCGGCCAGGTATCGATGATCCAGATCGACGAAAACTCGGCCGGTCAGCGGATCGATAACTTTCTGTTGCGCGTCTGTAAAGGCGTGCCCAAGAGCCACATTTACCGAATCCTGCGCAGCGGGGAAGTTCGGGTAAACAAGGGGCGGGTCGATGCGCAGTATCGTCTCGCGTTCGGCGACATCGTCCGCGTGCCGCCCGTGCGGGTGGCTGCAGCCGACCTCGCGCGCGCCGACACACCGATCGTGCCGCCCGCGCAATTCGACGTGCTGTACGAAGACGACGCGATGCTCGTCATCAACAAGCCGGCCGGTGTCGCAGTGCATGGCGGCAGCGGCGTCGCGTTCGGCGTGATCGAGCAGATGCGCCAGGCGCGCCCGCGCGCGAAATTCCTCGAACTCGTGCACCGGCTCGATCGCGAGACGTCCGGGATCCTGATGCTCGCAAAGAAGCGCACTGCGCTTGTCGGCCTGCACGAACAGATCCGCGAAAACCGGATGGACAAGCGCTACTTTGCGTGCGCGCACGGCGAATGGCAGCCCGACTGGGGTCGTCGCCGCGCGGTGAAGGTGCCGCTGTTCAAGTATTCGACCCCGGAAGGGGAGCGGCGCGTGCGCGTCCAGGACGACGGTCTGCCGTCGCACACCGTATTCAACCTGCTCGATAGCTGGCCGGACTACGTGCTGGTCGAGGCGGAACTCAAAACGGGTCGGACCCATCAGATTCGTGTGCACCTCGCGCATCTCGGCCTGCCGATTGCCGGCGACGCCAAGTATGGCGATTTCGCACTGAACAAGGCGCTGGCGCGCGCGAATGCGCAGCCGTCGCTGAAACGGATGTTCCTGCATGCGCATCGGCTTCGGCTGGCCCACCCGCTGTCCGGCGAGGCGCTGCAGTTCGACGCGCCGCTGCCGGACGAATGCCGGCGCTTCCTCGACCAACTCAGCGCTCTGCGCGATACCGCCTGAATCGCATGGCCCGACAGCAATTTGATCTGATCGTCTTCGACTGGGACGGCACGCTGATGGATTCGACTGCGCACATCGCGCACAGCATCCAGGCCGCCTGCCGCGATCTCGGTCTGCCCACGCCTTCCGACGAGGCGTCCCGTTACGTGATTGGTCTCGGCCTGCGCGATGCGCTGCAGATTACCGCTCCGACCCTCGATCCGTCCGACTATCCACGGCTGGCCGAGCGCTATCGCTATCACTATCTGCTGGACGACCAGCGCATCGAGCTGTTCGCCGGTGTGCGCGAACTGCTCGCCGAGTTACGCGACACGGGCTACCTGCTCGCGGTCGCGACCGGCAAGGGTCGGGTCGGGCTGAACCGCGTGCTCGACCAGTCGAAGCTGACGAGCCTGTTCGATGCGACGCGCTGCGCGGACGAGACGTTCTCGAAGCCGCATCCGGCGATGCTGCACGAGTTGTCGCGCGAACTGGGGCAGGATCTGGCGCGCACGGTAATGATCGGCGACACGACGCACGACCTGCAGATGGCCGCAAGCGCGGGGGCCGCGGGCATCGGCGTTTCGTACGGCGCACACACGGCCGACGCGCTGGCTGCGCTGACGCCGCGTTTCGTCGCGCCGGACGTCGTCGCGCTGACGGCGTGGCTGCGGGAGCACGCATGAGCGCGGCGCCCGACGCCGTGCGCGTATGTGCATCCGACGCGCTGACGGACGGCGGAGCCGGCGTGCGCGTCGATGCGACGCTGCGCGGCGAGCAGGCCGTCGTATTCTTCGTGCGCTACGATGGTCGCGCGTACGGCTACCTGAACCGCTGCGCGCACGTGCCGATGGAGCTCGACTGGGCCGAAGGGCAGTTCTTCGAATCGTCCGGCCTCTATCTGATGTGTGCGACGCACGGTGCGATCTATGCGCCGGACACCGGCAAGTGCGTCGGCGGCCCGTGTCGCGGCGGACGCCTGCGGCCGGTAGATGTGGACGAGCGCGACACGTCCGACGGGCGTGCGGTATTCTGGGTGCCCGATGCGGACCTGCATCCCGCCGCGCCGGTTCCCCCCGCCACGACCGACTGACGACAACATTGCATGGCCGACCAACCGAATTTCCCTGATTCCTCGTCCCGTCCCGACAGCCGTGAACCGAACTGGGAGCGCGCCGCGCTCGAACGGATCGCGCTCGCGGCCGTGAAGGAACAGCGTGCGGCGCGGCGCTGGAAGATCTTCTTCCGTTTCGCGTTCCTCGGTGTATTCGTGCTGCTCGCGTTTGCGCTGATCGATTTCTCGAGCGACTCGAAGTTTTCGTCGAGCGGGCGGCACACGGCACTCGTGACGATCGACGGCGAGATCGCGGCCGGCACCAACGCGAACGCCGACGACATCAATACCGCGCTCGATGCAGCATTCGACGACGACGGCACGGCCGGCGTCGTGCTGCGGATCAACAGCCCCGGCGGAAGCCCGGTGCAGGCCGGCATGGTCTACGACGAGATCCGGCGGCTGCGCGCGAAGTACCCGGACAAGCCGCTGTATGTCGTCGTGACCGACATGTGCGCATCGGGCGGCTATTACATTGCGTCGGCCGCCGACAAGATTTTCGTCGACAAGGCGAGCATCGTCGGTTCGATCGGCGTGCTGATGGACGGTTTCGGTTTCACGGGCCTGATGGGCAAGCTTGGCGTCGACCGGCGCCTGCATACGTCGGGCGAAAACAAGGGCTTCTACGATCCGTTCTCTCCCGAGACGCCGAAGATGGATGCCCATGCGCAGGAACTGCTCGACCAGGTCCATGCGCAGTTCATCAAGGCCGTGAAGGATGGCCGCGGCAAGCGGCTGCATGAAACGCCCGACATGTTCTCGGGGCTGTTCTGGACCGGCGAGAAGAGCGTCGAACTCGGACTCGCGGACGGCTACGGCACGACGGACACGGTCGCGCGCGACGTGCTGAAGGCACCCGACCTCGTCGACTACACGGTGAAGGAAAGCCTGACGAACCGCGTCGCACGCAAGTTCGGTGCGGCCGTCGGCGGCGCTGCGATGAAGGCGCTCACAGCGGGCGGCACGTCGTTCAGCCTGCGCTGAGCGGCGAACGGGGCGGAACGACCCGTACCGCCGCTGGCTTCCCGCCTCAGTTTGCGAGCAGCAGGAAGATGGCAGGGCGCTTGTGCAGATTCGGTGCAGGCGCCTTTTTCCAGTCCGCCACCGAACGGCTGGCGATCGTCTCGGTATCGAGGGTCAGATCGGCTGCGACACAGATCTGCGTCGACGGCGCACATGTCGCGACCAGCGTGTCGAGCATCGCGTGGTTCCGGTACGGCGTCTCGATGAAGATCTGCGTCTGGCGTGCCTTGCGTGACAGTTGTTCCAGCTCGCGCAGACGTTTCGCGCGCGCCGCCGCATCGACCGGCAGATAGCCGTTGAACGCGAAACTCTGGCCGTTCAGGCCCGATGCCATCAGCGCGAGCAGGATCGAACTCGGCCCGACCAGCGGCACGACCTTCACGCCGCGCTCGTGCGCGCGGCGCACCAGCAGCGCGCCGGGGTCGGCCACGGCAGGGCAGCCGGCCTCGGACACGAGCCCCGCGTCCGCGCCGGCCAGTACAGGAGCGAGCAGCCGGTCGATCTCGCCGCCCGGTGTGTTGACGTTCAGCTCGCGGATCTCGATTTCCTGAATCGGCCGCGTCGTGCCGATCTTCTTCAGGAACGCGCGGGTCGTTTTCGCGTTTTCGCCGATGTAATAGCCGAGCGTGCCGGCACGGGCCTGCACGGCGGCGGGCAGCACCGCGGCGAGCATCGATTCGTCGCCTTCGCCAAGGGTGTTCGGGACGAGGTAGAGCGTGCCGGCGGTCATGCGCGGTCTCCGTGGTTGGCGAACAATGGATAGCCTGCAGCGCGCAGCATTCGCGTGAGCGCGATCAGCGGCAGGCCGACAAGTGCGGTGGGATCGTCGGAGTCGATCGCGTCGAGAAGCGCGATGCCGAGCCCTTCGGATTTTGCGCTGCCGGCGACGTCGTACGGCGTTTCCGCGCGGAGATACGCGTCGAGTTCGGCCTCGGGCAGCGAGCGAAAGCGCACGTGCGTGACGACGTCCTCGGTTTGCGTCTCGCCGGTGCGGCTGTCGTACAGGCTGAGCGCACTGTGGAACTCGACATCGCGACCCTGCATCGACATCAGTTGCGCGAGTGCGCGCTCATGCGTGCCGGGCTTGCCGATCTGCAGTCCGTCGAACGTTGCGACCTGGTCCGACCCGATCACGAGCACGCCGTCCGGCGCGTCGAGCGTCGCGGCGACGGCGCGTGCCTTCGCACCGGCGAGGCGCAGCGCGGTCGCGGCCGGCGTCTCGCCGGCGAGCGGGGTTTCGTCGAGATCGGGCGACACGACGTCGAACGGCATGCCGAGGCGCTCGAGGAGCGCGCGGCGGTATCGGGAACTGGAGGCGAGAATCAGCCGCGGCGGGCGGCAAACGGTATCCGGCATGGTCGGTTGGGTCGGTGAGTCGTCAGGTGTGGCGCGGCGTTGCGCGGACGCAAGCTTAAGTGATTGACCGCAAAAGGTAAAACAGGTATGCTTTCCCGCTTTTCGTCGGCAGGCTTTCGTTGTGGTGGCGCCTGCCGGGTCTTCGGAAGTAAAGTACGAACCGTGCGCGGCGGTATATCACCCAGGTGAGCGCGTACGTGAGCGGTGCCAAGCCGGATCCGCAAGTCAGCCTGTAGGCAGGAGCGCATATGAACACTTCTTCTGGCAAGCCTGCGGCATCGCTTGATCCGCACGCGGTCGACCTGTTCGAATTCGCCCGCAGCGGGCGGCAGGCAGCAGGCGCGGTGCGTCTTTCGCAGCTGCCGCGCATGTTAAACGAAGTGCCGGCGGACGCGCCAGATCGCGACACGGTCTTCACGTGGCAGGCCGAAGGGTTCACCCAGAAGGAGTTGCAGGACGATGGCGCCGATGGGCAGCAGCCGTATCTGCGTCTTGCGGTGCACGGCCATGCGTGGCTCACTTGCCAGCGCTGCATGACTCCGTACGACCAGACGTTCGACGTCGACATGACGTACCGGGTCGTCGCGACCGAAGAAGAAGCTGAAGAATTTCCGCTCGACGACGATGAAGCCGATGTGATCGTGGGCTCTCGCCAGTTCGATCTCGTCGACTTGATCGAAGAGGAATTGCTGCTTTCGTTGCCGCTCGTGCCCAAGCACGAGGTTTGCCCGGCAGTTCACGAAAGCCTCGTGTCGGGCGCGAGCGGTCCTTTGGAAGACGCGGACGATGAGTCCGGGGAAGCCGGGGACGAAGGCAAACGGCCGAATCCGTTCGCAGCGCTGGAAGCGTTGAAGAAGGACGGGGACGGCAGCAAGAAACACTAAGCAGTTGTGGCGCGGGAAGGCGTAGGGCTTTGGGCCAGGGTAGTTAAGCGCCGGATCGGGCTGTGTTAGAATCCGGAAAATTATTTAGGAGTTAGTCATGGCAGTCCAGCAAAACAAGAAGTCGCCGTCGAAGCGCGGCATGCATCGTTCGCACGATTTCCTGACGGCGTCGCCGCTGGCAGTCGAGCCGAGCACGGGTGAAGTGCATCTGCGTCACCACGTCAGCCCGAACGGCTACTATCGCGGCAAGAAAGTCGTCAAGACGAAGAACGACTAAGCGTCAAGTCACGCGTTGCGCGCTACGATCGCCGTTCGCGTGACAACTGGTTCGCTTGACACTTTCCTGGCTCAACAAAAAGGCGGCATTCAACTGCCGCTTTTTTGTGCCTGAAATTCGTCGCATTCCATGACCGTAAAGCTCACAATCGATTGCATGGGAGGCGACCACGGCCCGTCCGTGACCGTTCCCGCGGCAGTCAAGTTCGTCCGCGCGCATCCTGATGCGCACCTGATGCTCGTCGGCATCGAAAGCGCGATTCGCGCTCAGTTGAAAAAGCTGAAAGCCCTCGACGATCCCGCGCTGACCGTCGTGCCCGCCACAGAAGTCGTGGCGATGGACGACCCTGTCGAAGTGGCGCTGCGCAAGAAGAAAGATTCTTCGATGCGCGTCGCGCTCAACCACGTCAAGGAAGGCGCGGCCCAGGCCTGCATCTCCGCCGGCAATACCGGCGCGCTGATGGCCGTTTCCCGTTATGTGCTCAAGACGCTGCCCGGCATCGAGCGGCCTGCGATCGCGTTCGCTTTGCCGAACCCGACCGGCTACACGATGATGCTGGACCTCGGCGCGAACGTCGACTGCGAGCCGCAGCACCTGCTGCAGTTCGCGGAGATGGGGCATGCGCTCGTCGCCGCGCTCGAAGGCAAGGAGCGTCCGACGATCGGCCTCTTGAACATCGGCGAAGAGGTCATCAAGGGCAACGAGACGATCAAGCGCGCAGGCGAACTGCTGCGCGCCAGCACGCTGAATTTCCGCGGCAACGTCGAAGGCAACGACATCTACAAGGGTACGGTCGACGTGATCGTCTGCGACGGCTTCGTCGGCAACGTCGCGCTGAAGACGTCCGAGGGGCTCGCGCAGATGCTGTCGGACATCATCCGCGAGGAGTTCGGCCGTTCGCTGATGTCTAAGTTCATGGCGCTGCTCGCGCTGCCGGTGCTGATGCGTTTCAAGAAGCGCGTCGACCATCGCCAGTACAATGGCGCGGCGCTCCTGGGACTGAAGAGTCTCGTGATCAAAAGCCACGGTTCGGCCGATGCCTACGCGTTTGAGTGGGCGATCAAACGCGGGTATGATGCCGTCAAAAACGGCGTGCTGGAGCGCCTCACGCGCGCGATGGCGGACAATTCGGTGTCGCTCGGCGACGGCGAACACGACGCAGGCAGCGCGGGCCAGGCGAGCCCGGCGGCAGGCCATCACGCTGAACCTTCCGCTGCGCAATCCTCTAAAGCATAAATGGCCCAATCGACTCTCTATTCCCGCGTGCTCGGCACGGGTAGCTATCTGCCGCCCGACCGCGTCACGAACCAGCAGCTCGCCGAGCGTCTCGCAAAGGAAGGCATCGAGACGAGCGATGAGTGGATCGTTGCGCGCACGGGCATCCATGCGCGCCATTTCGCCGCACCGGATGTCACGACGAGCGATCTCGCGCTCGAAGCGTCGCGGCGCGCGATCGAGGCGGCCGACATCGATCCGCAGTCGATCGACCTGATCATCGTCGCGACTTCGACCCCCGATTTCGTGTTCCCCAGCACGGCTTGCCTGCTGCAGAACAAGCTCGGGATCAAGAACGGCGGCGCGGCGTTCGACGTGCAGGCGGTGTGCTCCGGCTTTGCCTATGCGATGGCGACGGCCGACAGCTTCATCCGCAGCGGCCAGCACCGCACGGCGCTGGTGATCGGCGCGGAGACGTTCTCGCGCATTCTCGATTTCAAGGACCGCACGACCTGCGTGCTGTTCGGCGACGGCGCGGGCGCGGTGATCCTGTCCGCATCGGAAGAGCCCGGCGTGCTCGGCAGCGCACTGCACGCCGACGGCAGCTATTCGCACATTCTCTGCACACCGGGCAACGTCAATCGCGGCGTGATCGACGGCAGCGCGTTCCTGTACATGGACGGGCAAGCCGTGTTCAAGCTCGCGGTCAACGTGCTCGAGAAGGTCGCGATCGAGGCGCTCGCCAAGGCGAATCTCGCACCCGAGCAAGTCGACTGGCTGATTCCGCACCAGGCCAACATCCGCATCATGACCAGCACCTGCCGCAAGCTCGGCCTGCCGCAGGAGCGGATGGTCGTGACGGTCGATCAGCACGGCAATACGTCGGCTGCATCGATCCCGCTGGCGCTCGACACGGCGGTGCGCGACGGTCGCATCCAGCGCGGTCAGCACGTGCTGATCGAAGGTGTCGGCGGCGGCTTCACCTGGGGCGCATCGGTCTTCCGCTTCTGATCCGCAGCGCGCGTTTGCCGCGCGCGGATCCCGAACCGGCGCGCCGTTCGCGCGCGCCGTCCGAATCGATTCAATTGGGGACGATATGAAATTTGCATTCGTTTTTCCGGGGCAGGGCTCGCAGTCGGTCGGCATGCTCAATGCATTCGCCGATCTGGCCGTCGTACGCGAGACGCTTCAGGAAGCATCCGATGCACTCAATCAGGATCTCGGCAAGCTGATCGCCGAAGGTCCGGCCGAAGAACTGAATCTGACCACCAACACGCAGCCCGTGATGCTGACGGCCGCGTACGCGTGCTACCGCGCATGGCAGCAGGCAGGCGGCCCGGCACCGTCGATCGTCGCGGGCCACAGCCTCGGCGAATACACGGCGCTCGTCGCGGCCGGCGCGATCGCGTTCAAGGACGCGGTGCCGCTGGTGCGCTTCCGTGCGCAGGCAATGCAGACGGCCGTGCCGGTTGGTCAGGGCGGCATGGCCGCGATCCTCGGTCTCGATGACGACACGGTACGCGCCGTGTGCACCGAAGCCGCGGAAGCGGGCGTCGTCGAAGCGGTGAACTTCAACGCGCCGGCGCAAGTCGTGATCGCGGGCGCGAAGGCGGCCGTCGAGAAAGCGTGCGAGATCGCGAAGGCGAAGGGCGCGAAGCGCGCGCTGCCGCTGCCGGTCTCGGCACCGTTCCACTCGTCGCTGCTCAAGCCGGCGTCCGATCAACTGCGCGACTATCTTGCGAACGTCGACGTGAAGGCGCCGCAGATTCCGGTCGTCAACAACATCGACGTCGCGGTGGTCAGCGATCGGTCCGCGATCAAGGACGCGCTGGTGCGCCAGGCAGCGGGTCCGGTGCGCTGGGTCGAGTGCGTGCAGCACATCGCGGGCACGGGCGTCACGCACGTGATCGAATGCGGTCCGGGCAAGGTGCTGGCAGGCCTGACCAAACGCATCGACGGCAACCTGGTCGGCGCATCGGTGTTCGATCCGGCGTCGCTCGAAGAAGCGCTCAAGCTGGCGACCGCCTGACGCGGCGCCTTTCCTCAAGAGACGGATATTCGATTCATGGAAAAGACTCTCGATAAACAGGTTGCGATCGTGACCGGTGCATCGCGCGGCATCGGCCGGGCGATTGCGCTCGAACTGGCGCGCCTGGGCGCGACGGTGATCGGCACGGCGACGAGCGAATCGGGCGCTGCCGCGATTACCGCCGGGTTTGCGGAAGCGGGCGTGACGGGCCGCGGCGCGGTGCTGAACGTCAACGACGCGGCGGCAGCCGAGGCGCTGATCGACGCGACCGTGAAGGAATTCGGTGCGCTCCACGTGCTCGTCAACAACGCCGGGATCACGCAGGACCAGCTCGCGATGCGGATGAAGGACGAGGACTGGGACGCGGTGATCGACACCAACCTGAAGTCGGTGTTCCGCCTGTCGCGCGCGGTGCTGCGCCCGATGATGAAGGCGCGCGGCGGCCGCATCATCAACATCACGTCGGTGGTCGGCTCGGCCGGCAACCCGGGCCAGGCCAACTACGCGGCCGCGAAGGCCGGTGTCGCGGGCATGACCCGCGCGCTTGCGCGCGAAATCGGCAGCCGTGGCATCACTGTGAACTGCGTCGCGCCGGGCTTCATCGATACCGACATGACGAAGACGCTGCCGGAAGAACAGCAGGCAGCGCTCAAGACCCAGATTCCGCTCGGCCGCCTCGGCAGCCCGGAAGACATCGCCCATGCCGTCGCGTTCCTTGCATCGCCGCAAGCCGGTTACATCACCGGCACGACGCTGCACGTGAACGGCGGCATGTACATGTCGTAACGGTTTTCGTTTACCATCCGCGCCGTATCCCGTTTTTCAGGCGGACCGGCGCTTGATCGACCATCAAGCCAACGCGCGTTTTGGCGTCAGCAAACCTGATAAAATGCGCGCACTTGTAAATTTGAACTTTCCCTCGGAGGGGTAATGGACAACATCGAACAACGTGTCAAGAAGATCGTCGCTGAACAACTGGGCGTCGCTGAAGCCGAGATCAAGAACGAAGCTTCGTTCGTGAACGACCTGGGCGCGGACTCGCTCGACACGGTCGAACTGGTGATGGCTCTGGAAGACGAGTTCGGCATGGAAATCCCGGACGAAGAAGCAGAGAAGATCACGACGGTTCAGCAAGCGATCGACTACGCTCGCGCAAACGTCAAGGCGTAAGCGCGCTTCGCGCTCGTCTGCCACGTCGCCGCGATCTTCGCGTTTGACGCGCCATCCTGCCGGCAACCGCGCCGGACGGACTAACAGCCACAGGGCTCGCAGGGCTGGTTCCTGTGGCCACTGTGGCTTTTGTTTTTGTCATCCAATGGAAAAGAGGTTACCGTGAGCCGCCGTCGAGTTGTCGTTACAGGCCTGGGGCTGATTTCGCCTGTTGGCAATAATGTTGCCGACGGCTGGGCCAATCTCGTCGCCGGCAAGTCCGGCATCGCCACCGTCACGAAGTTCGATCCGTCGAACCTCGCCGTGCACTTTGCGGGCGAGGTGAAGGGTTTCAGCGCCGAGGAGTACATCCCGGCGAAGGAAGCCCGCAACATGGATACGTTCATCCACTACGGCATCGCAGCCGGCGTCCAGGCAATTCGGGACAGCGGCCTCGAAGTGAACGAAGCCAATGCGGAACGCATCGGCGTGCTGGTCGGCTCCGGCATCGGCGGTCTGCCGATGATCGAAGACACGCACCAGACCTACGTCGACCGCGGCGCACGCCGGATTTCGCCGTTCTTCGTGCCGGGTTCGATCATCAACATGATCTCGGGTCACCTGAGCATCATGTTCGGCCTGAAGGGCCCGAACCTCGCGGCCGTGACGGCCTGCACGACCGGCCTGCACAGCATCGGCCTCGCCGCACGCCTGATCCAGGCCGGCGACGCCGACGTGATGGTCGCAGGCGGCGCCGAATCGACGGTGTCGCCGCTCGGCATCGGCGGTTTCGCAGCGGCGCGTGCGCTGTCGACCCGCAACGACGATCCGGCCAGCGCGTCGCGTCCGTGGGACAAGGACCGCGACGGCTTCGTGTTGGGCGAGGGTGCCGGCGTGATGGTGCTTGAAGAGTACGAGGCGGCGAAGGCGCGCGGCGCGAAGATCTATGCGGAAGTCTCGGGCTTCGGCATGACGGGCGATGCGTACCACATGACCGCGCCGAACATGGACGGCCCGCGCCGCTGCATGGTTGCGGCACTGCGCGACGCCGGCGTGAACGCGGACGAGGTCCAGTACCTGAACGCGCACGGCACGTCGACGCCGCTCGGCGACAAGAACGAGTCCGATGCGGTGAAGGCGGCATTCGGCGAGCACGCGTACAAGCTCGTCGTGAACTCGACGAAGTCGATGACGGGTCACCTGCTGGGTGGCGCGGGCGGCCTCGAATCGGTGTTCACGGTGCTGGCGCTGCACAACAGCGTGTCGCCGCCGACCATCAACATCTTCAACCAGGACCCGGAGTGCGATCTCGATTACTGCGCGAACACCGCGCGTGACATGAAGATCGACGTGGCCGTGAAGAACAACTTCGGCTTCGGCGGTACCAACGGCACGCTGGTGTTCAAGCGCGTCTGAAGCAGAATCGCTTGACGAGTCCATTCGATGCTCCGGCCGGGCGTCCGCAGCGTTTTGCGCTGCGGGCCTCGGCCGTGTCGTATGTCGTGCTGGCCGCATTCGTCGCGGCGGCTGCCGCGTCCGTGTACCTGTTCTGGGCGCCGCGGGCGGGCGCTGCTGCAGGCGCATGCGTGTCCGCGGCGACGGCCGCGCTGCTTGCCATGTGCGCTGTGCGGGCCTGCGCCCGTCGGTTGCCGGCCGAGCTGCGGATCGATGCATTCGGGGAGATTGCGGCTTTTGGCCGCAGCGGGCGGCTACTTGCGCGTGGCCGCGTGACGGGTCATGCGCACTGGAGCAGCCTGCTGCTCGTGCTGTCGATCGGGCAGGGCGCCCGGCGTGCACGGCCGCTGCTGATTCCGGCCGATGCGCTCGACGCCGCGTCGTTCAGCGCATTATCCGTGCTGGCGCGAACCGCGGATACGGCGGGAAGGGCATGATGGCTGCGCAGTTACCGACCGTAACCAGCGCCCGGCGCCGGAACGCTACAATAACGCTCCGCGTTGCATCCCTAGTTAACGGATTTGTCAGGTGAGTGAAAAAGAAATCGATCAGGCTCTGGTCGAGCGCGTACAGAAAGGCGACAAGGCAGCGTTCGAACTCCTGGTCTCCAAATACCACCGCAAGATCATTCGGCTGATCTCGCGCCTCGTGCGGGATCCCGCCGAGGTCGAGGATGTGGCCCAGGACGCGTTCATCAAGGCGTATCGTGCGCTGCCGCAATTTCGCGGCGAGTCGGCGTTTTACACGTGGTTGTACCGGATTGCCGTCAATACGGCGAAGAACTACCTTGCGACGCAAGGCCGTCGGGCACCGACGTCGACCGAGGCCGATGCAGAGGAAGCGGAAACTTTCTCCGACGCAGACCAACTAAGGGATATCAACACGCCTGAGTCGATGTTGATGAGCAAGCAGATTGCCGAGACGGTCAACGCTGCAATGGCCGTCCTGCCCGAAGAACTGCGTCAGGCGATTACGCTGCGCGAGATCGAGGGCCTGAGCTACGAAGAGATCGCGGAAATGATGGGTTGTCCGATCGGGACGGTCCGGTCGCGCATCTTCCGGGCGCGCGAGGCAATCGCTGCGAAATTGCGTCCGCTGCTCGATACGCCCGAAGGCAAGCGCTGGTAAGCGCGATGGGTGCATCGACGCGGGTCGGGGTCTAGTTACGGATAGAGTCGTGGAATCACGACGGGGTGTGTGCAAGATGGGGAGCATCATGGGGTCGGTCAATACGCAGTCGCAGGCGTGCTCGCGCGGCGAGCGCCTTTCCGCTCTGGTCGACGGAGAACTGTTCGACGGCCCGGATCACGGGCAGTTTCTGGCTGAGCTCGACCGCGCGGACCGCGCAGCGTGGGCCCATTACCACTTGATCGGCGATGCGTTGCGCTCGGATGAGCTCGCGCTGTCGCCCGCGCTGAGCGTCGCGTTCACCGCGCGCATGTCGGCCGCGCTCGAAAGCGAGCCGCACCTGCTCGCGCCGGCCGCTGCGCCGGTCGCCCGCAAGCTGCTGTCGCTGCGCCGGCGCGTCGTGCCCGCGTTCGCGGTGGCAGCCGCGGCAGCCACGCTGACGTGGATCGTCGTCCCGCAGATGCAGACGGCCGGTACGCCGGGCGCCGTCCAGGTCGCATCGGCAGGCGCGCCGCAGAGCGGTGACCTGCAGCGCGTGACGGTCGCGCAGGCATCGGTCCAGCCGGGCCTGCAGGACGTCAACATCATTCGCGACGCCACGCTCGACCAATACCTCGAAGCGCATCAGCAATTCGCACAGCAGCCCGTCGTCACGGGCTCGATGCCGCTGATCCGCGCTGCCGTGACCACCACGCCAGGCCAATAAACCCGATGCGGACATTGCAGTTGAATCAAGCCATCTCCGGATGGAAGCGGCTGCCGGCCCTCCTGCTTTGCGCAGCCGCCCTGTTGTCCGTTCAATCCCTTCCTGCCAGCGCCCAGCAACCGGACGATCCCGTCGCGACCCGCAAGGGTGCGGCGGACTGGCTCGACCGCATCCAGCAGGCGGCGCAGCAGCAGAACTACGAGGGGACGTTCGTCTACCAGCGCGGCGGATATGTGCAGTCGTCGCGCATCGCGCACGTCTCGTCCCGCGACGGCGAGTTCGAGCGCATCGAGACGCTCGACGGCAAGCCGCGCAAGGTCCTGCGGCATAACGACGAGCTCTACACGTTCGTGCCGGAGCGCAAGCTGTGCGTGGTCGAGCGCCGCCAGACGCGCGACTCGTTCCCCGCGCTGCTCGGCGCGAGCGGCGAGCACGTGATGTCCGTCTACGACGCGAAGCCGCTCGGCAAGGATCGCGTGGCAGGAATCGACGCGCAGGTCGTCGAGCTCGTGCCGAAGGACGCGTATCGCTTCACGTACAAGCTGTGGGCCGATGCCCGCACCGGGCTGTTGCTGCGTTCGCAGACGCTCGACGCGAGCGACCACGTGCTCGAGCAGATCGCATTCTCGCAAGTGCAGACGGGCGGTACGGCCGGCGACAAGTCGTCGATCGCCGCCGGAATCCGTAACCTGGGCGGCTGGACGGTCGTCCGTCCGCCGGTCGCGACGATCGACATGGAAGCACAAGGCTGGCAGATTGCACCGAACGTCGCCGGCTTCCAGAAGATCCGTGAAGTGCGCCGGCCGATGGCTGCGCGCGACGCCGGCGATCCGCCGATTCCGGTGGATCAGGCCGTCTTCACCGACGGACTCGCAACGATCTCCGTCTTCATCGAGCCGGCCGAGAAAAATACGCGCAAGGAAGGCGCGGGAAGCACCGGCGCGACGCACGTTCTCGTGAAGCGCCGCGGCGACTACTGGATCACCGCGCTCGGCGAAGTACCGCCGGCTACGTTGCAGCAGTTCGTGTCTGCCATAGAATACAAGGCTTCCAAGTAACGCTTCGGCTTCCGACATGACGAAACTCACGCTGCGCAACTGGCTCGCGGCGGCGGCGCTGTGCGCCTGCCTGCCGCTCGTCCCGCATACCGCGGTGGCGGCTACGGCTCCCGCCGCCAGCCTCCCGGACTTCGCCGATCTGGTCGAAAAGGTCGGGCCGGCTGTCGTGAACATCCGGACCACCGCGAACGTGCCGATAGCAGGCCCGCGCGGAGCGCTCCCGCCTGGCTTCGACAACGGCGACATGTCGGAATTCTTCCGGCGGTTCTTCGGTATTCCGTTGCCGCAGGCGCCCGGCAACGGTAGCGGTAACCCGAAAGATGCCCCGGCGCCCGACAATCCGCCCGATGCCGAACAGAACCGCGGCGTCGGTTCCGGCTTCATCGTGTCGGCAGACGGCTACGTGATGACCAATGCGCACGTCGTCGACGATGCGGACACGATCTACGTGACGCTGACCGACAAGCGCGAGTTCAAGGCGAAGCTGATCGGCGTGGATGATCGCACGGACATTGCCGTCGTGAAGATCCAGGCGTCGAACCTGCCGATCGTCGCGATCGGCGATTCGAACAAGGTGCGCGTCGGCGAGTGGGTCGTCGCGATTGGTTCGCCGTTTGGTCTCGACAATACCGTGACGGCCGGCATCGTCAGCTCGAAGAGCCGGAACACCGGCGACTACCTGCCGTTCATCCAGACCGATGTCGCCGTGAACCCCGGCAACTCGGGCGGCCCGCTGATCAACATGCAGGGCGAAGTGATCGGCATCAACTCGCAGATCTACAGCCGCACCGGCGGCTTCATGGGCATTTCGTTCGCGATCCCGATCGACGAGGCGATGCGCGTGGCCGACCAGCTGAAGGCGACCGGCAAGGTTACGCGCGGCCGGATCGCGGTGGCGATCGGCGAGGTGACGAAGGACGTGGCCGATTCGATCGGGCTGCCGAAGGCCGAAGGCGCGCTCGTCAGCAGCGTCGAGCCGGGCGGTCCGGCCGACAAGGCGGGTATCCAGCCGGGCGACATCATCCTGAAGTTCAACGGCCGGCCGGTCGATACGGCATCGGATCTGCCGCGCATGGTCGGCGACACGAAGCCGGGCACCAAGGCGACCGTCAGCGTGTGGCGCAAGGGTCAGGCGCGCGATCTGCCGATCACGATCGCGGAGACGCCGGCGGAGACGACGGCGAAGGCCGAGCAGCGTAAAAACGCGCCGCAGAAGCCGCGCCAGGCCAACTCGCTCGGCTTGACGGTCAGCGATATTTCGGCGGATCAGATGAAGTCGCTGAAGCTGAAGAACGGCGTGCAGATCGACGGCGTCGACGGCCCGGCAGCCCGTGCGGGCCTGCAGCGCGGCGATATCGTGCTGCGTGTCGGCGATACCGACATCACCAGTGCGAAGCAGTTCGCCGAAGTGACCGCGCAACTCGATCCGCAGAAGGCTGTCGCGGTGCTCGTGAGACGCGGCGACAACACGCAGTTCGTGCCGGTGCGGCCGCGCCCGACGCAGAAGTAGCGCGCGGATGTTCACGCTCTACGGCCGCGGCTGGTGCCACCTGTGCGACGACATGCGCGATGCGCTGGCGCCGGTCGCGGCCGAATTCGGTGTCGCGGTCGACTATGTCGACATCGACTCCGATCCGGCACTCGTTGCCCGCTACGACGAGGACGTGCCGGTGCTGCTGCTCGACGGCTCGGAAGTGTGCCGGCATCGCTTCGACGAGGGGAGGGTGCGCGACGCGCTCGCGGCCCGGCGCTGAAGCTGGCTCGAGCGCCTGGTGTGGCACCGCTTCGCGCGGCGCGTTTTCGCTTCGGGGGCGGCAGCATTGGCCTCTCGCGGGGAAGCCGTTACCGGGCGCGCGGTGCCCGGCGCCCAAATTACCGCCCGGCAAAGGCCTTTTCGGCTAAAATAAGCCGTTTTTTCACCGACTTACAAGGCGTGCTCCGCGGTCGTCGAGCGCGCCTTTTTCGCTTGATCGGCACTGAATGGATCATATTCGCAATTTCTCGATCATCGCGCACATCGACCATGGCAAGTCGACACTCGCAGATCGCATCATCCAGGTATGCGGCGGCCTCGCCGACCGTGAAATGGAAGCGCAGGTGCTCGACTCGATGGACATCGAGCGCGAGCGCGGCATCACGATCAAGGCGCAGACGGCTGCACTGTCGTATCGCGCCCGCGACGGCAAGGTCTACAACCTCAACCTGATCGATACGCCGGGGCACGTCGACTTCTCCTACGAGGTCAGCCGTTCGCTGTCCGCGTGTGAGGGCGCGCTGCTCGTGGTCGACGCGAGCCAGGGCGTCGAGGCGCAGACGGTCGCAAACTGCTACACGGCGATCGAGCTCGGCGTCGAAGTCGTGCCGGTGCTGAACAAGATCGACCTGCCGGCCGCCAACCCCGAGAACGCGATCGAGGAGATCGAGGACGTGATCGGCATCGACGCGACCGACGCGACGCGCTGCAGCGCGAAGACGGGTCTCGGCGTCGAGGACGTGCTCGAAGCGCTGATCGCGAAGGTGCCGGCGCCGAAGGGCGATCCGGCCGCGCCGCTGCAGGCGCTGATCATCGACTCGTGGTTCGACAACTACGTCGGCGTCGTGATGCTCGTGCGCATCGTCAACGGCACGCTGCGTCCGAAGGACAAGATCAAGATGATGGCGACCGGCGCGCAGTATCCGGTCGAGCACATCGGCGTGTTCACGCCGAAGTCGCGCAATCTCGAATCGCTGTCGGCCGGGCAAGTGGGCTTCATCATCGCCGGCATCAAGGAGCTGACGGCCGCGAAGGTCGGCGATACGGTCACGCATTCGACCAAGCCCGCCACCGAGCCGCTGCCGGGCTTCAAGGAAGTGAAGCCGCAGGTGTTCGCGGGCCTCTATCCGGTCGAGGCGAACCAGTACGACGCGCTGCGCGAGTCGCTCGAGAAGCTGAAGCTCAACGACGCATCGCTGCAGTACGAGCCGGAAGTGTCACAGGCGCTCGGCTTCGGTTTCCGTTGCGGCTTCCTCGGGCTGCTGCACATGGAAATCGTGCAGGAGCGGCTCGAGCGCGAGTTCGACATGGACCTCATCACGACCGCACCGACGGTCGTCTACGAGGTGGTGCAGAGCGACGGCTCGACGATCATGGTCGAGAACCCGGCGAAGATGCCGGAGCCCGGCCGCATTGCCGAGGTTCGCGAGCCGATCGTCACCGTGAACCTGTACATGCCGCAGGACTACGTCGGCTCCGTGATCACGCTGTGCGAGCAGAAACGCGGCTCGCAGATCAACATGCAGTACCACGGCCGCCAGGTGCAGCTCACTTACGAAATCCCGATGGCCGAGATCGTGCTCGACTTCTTCGATCGCCTGAAGTCGGTGTCGCGCGGCTATGCGTCGATGGACTACGAGTTCAAGGAATACCGTTCGTCGGACGTCGTGAAGGTCGACATGCTGATCAACGGCGACAAGGTCGATGCGCTGTCGATCATCGTGCACCGGTCGCAGTCGCAGTACCGCGGCCGCGAAGTGGCCGCGAAGATGCGCGAGATCATCCCGCGCCAGATGTACGACGTGGCGATCCAGGCCGCGATCGGTGCGCATATCGTTGCGCGCGAGAACATCAAGGCGCTGCGCAAGAACGTGCTCGCGAAGTGCTACGGCGGCGACATCACGCGAAAGAAGAAACTGCTCGAGAAGCAGAAAGAAGGTAAGAAACGCATGAAGCAGGTGGGTTCGGTCGAGATCCCGCAGGAAGCGTTCCTCGCGATCTTGCGCGTCGAAGACAAATAACAGGACTGATCCTTTTATGAATTTTGCGCTGATTCTTTTTGTGCTCGTCGTGGTGACGGGCGTAGCGTGGGTGCTGGACAAACTGGTGTTCCTGCCGCGGCGACGCAAGGCAGCCGACGTGGCGATCGAGGAGTTCGATCGTCAGCAGTCGCGCATCGACAAGCGTTTCGCGGATGAAAATGCGGTGCAGACGCGTTCGAAGCTGCGCGACGAGAAGCTGCGCCAGCCGTGGTGGCTCGAGTACACGGCCAGCTTCTTCCCGGTGATCCTCGCGGTGTTCGTCGTGCGTTCGTTTGTCGTCGAGCCGTTCAAGATTCCGTCGGGCTCGATGGTGCCGACGCTGCTCGTCGGCGACTTCATCCTCGTGAACAAGTTCGAATACGGTCTGCGTCTGCCGATCACGAACACGAAGATCACGCAGGGCAGCCCGCTGTCGCGTGGCGACGTGGTCGTGTTCCGCTATCCGAAGGACGAGTCGGTCGACTACATCAAGCGCGTGATCGGCCTGCCGGGCGACACGGTCGCTTACCAGGACAAGCAACTGACGATCAACGGCCAGCCGGTGCCCGAAACGCCGCTGCCCGATTTCTTCGACGACGAGCGCCAGAATTACGCGAAGCAGTTCGAGGAAACGATCGGCACGAAGAAGAACGCGATCCTGAACAATCCCGCCGTGCCGCCGTTCGTGATGGGCGCCTACGATTATCCGTATCGCGACAACTGCACGTACAACAGCCGCGGCGTGATCTGCAAGGTGCCGCCGGGACACTACTTCATGATGGGCGACAACCGCGACAACAGCGCGGACAGCCGCTACTGGGGTTTCGTGCCGGACAACAACATCGTCGGTCGCGCGTTCTTCATCTGGATGAACTTCAGCGATCTGAAGCGCATCGGTTCCTTCAACTGATCGCGTTTTGCGACGCACACGCAATACGCGATGCACGGGCCGCGTCGCGTATTGCCGAACTACTTTAAGAACCGGCGGTAACACCGCCTCGTCACGCCTTTTCGCGTCCGGCCGCGCCGTTTCGGCCCGACCGGCGCCCGCGTTATACTCCTGCCATGCCCCTATCCCAGTTGGAAAGCCGGCTGCGCTACGAATTTCGCAATGCGGAATTGTTGCGCCAGGCTTTGACCCATCGCAGTCACAGTGCCACGCACAACGAACGGCTCGAGTTTCTCGGCGATTCCGTTCTGAATTGCGCGGTGGCCGCCCTTTTGTTCCAGCGTTTCAGCAAGCTGGACGAAGGTGACCTGTCGCGCGTGCGCGCCAATCTCGTCAAGCAGCAGTCGCTGTATGAAATTGCTCAGGCCCTGAATATTTCGGAAGGGTTGCGGCTGGGCGAGGGCGAACTGCGCAGCGGCGGCTTCCGCCGCCCGTCGATCCTCGCGGACGCATTCGAAGCCATCATCGGGGCCGTATTCCTCGATGGCGGCTTCGAAGCCGCCCAAGGGGTCATCAAGCGCCTCTACGTGCCGATTCTCGACCACATCGATCCGCGCACGCTCGGCAAGGACGCGAAGACGCTGCTGCAGGAGTACCTGCAGGGGCACAAGATCGCGCTGCCGACCTACACGGTCGTCGCCACGCATGGTGCGGCGCACAATCAGCAATTCGAGGTCGAATGCACGGTGCCGAAGCTCGACGTGAAGGTGTCGGGTTCCGGTGCGAGCCGGCGTGCGGCCGAGCAGGCTGCCGCGAAGAAGGCACTCGACGAGGTGATGGCGGCCGCGCCGATGCTGGCGTCGAAGCCGAAGCGTTCGAAGAACGCGCGTGGCTCCAAGCATGTCGAGCCCGAAATCGTGCCGGGCGTGAAGGGTGTGCAGGAAGCGCTCGACCTGCGTTCCCCGGAGCGCAAGGAGCGCGCGGCCGCGCGCGATGCGAAGGCGGTGGCGGCCGAGGCCGGCGCGGAGTCGACCGAGCGTCCGGCCCAGGCGCCGATGGCGGCGATTCGCGCATCCCACGTGGAAACGGCTTCGGACAAGGCCGAACGACCGGCGAAGCCAGCGGCCGACAAGCCGTCGGACAAGGCGGCCGAGCGCGGCGAAGCCGGATCGCGCGGGGCGGACAAGCCCGCGGAAGCCGCCTCCAGAGCGGCCGACAAGCCGGCAGGGCAGGTGAGCCAAACGACCGATTCCGCGTCGCCGTCCGCTGAAAAGCCGGTCGGTTCCGACCCTGCTTCGCGTCCGACGTTGCGCGCCCGCGATTCCGCGTCGCCCGACACCGATACGCCGCCGGGCGGCGCAAGCCTCGCTGCCGCGCAGGCGCGCGTGGCCGATGCCGACCACTGAATTGCCCATCGATCGTGCCGCGCGCCGCGCGGCCGGTTCCGAACCTGTCTCCCAAACGATATGAACACTCCCGCTCCTACCGGTTTCCGTTGCGGCATGATCGCGATCGTGGGCCGCCCGAACGTCGGCAAGTCGACGTTGATGAACGCACTCGTCGGCCAGAAGATCAGCATCACGTCGCGCAAGGCGCAGACGACCCGTCACCGCATCACCGGCATCAATACCTTCGACGACGCGCAATTCGTGTTCGTCGACACGCCGGGCTTCCAGACCCGTCACAGCACCGCGCTGAACCGCTCGCTGAATCGTGCGGTCACGTCGACGCTCACGTCGGTCGACTTGATCCTGTTCGTGATCGAGGCCGGCCGCTTCGGGCCCGACGACCAGAAGGTGCTCG
Source organism: Burkholderia sp. WTPI3 (assembly GCF_021483755.1). NCBI lineage: Bacteria > Pseudomonadati > Pseudomonadota > Betaproteobacteria > Burkholderiales > Burkholderiaceae > Burkholderia > Burkholderia sp. WTPI3. The sequence goes on from NZ_JAGIXF010000027.1 coordinate 37,422, forward strand.
ACCTGATCCCGCCCGGCATGCCGACGCTGCTGATCACGAACAAGATCGACCGCGTGACCGACAAGGCATCGCTGTTCCCGTTCATGCAGAAGATGAGCGCGCTGCGCGAATTCGCCGAACTCGTGCCGCTGTCCGCGCAGAAGCCGGAAGACATCAAGCGTCTGCTGGAAACGATCAAGCCGTATTTGCCGGAAGGCGAGCCGATCTACGGCGAGGACGAGTTGACCGACCGCAGCTCGCGTTTCCTCGCGGCTGAAATCCTGCGCGAGAAGGTGTTCCGCTGGACCGGCGACGAATTGCCTTACACGAGCACCGTCCTGATCGACAAGTTCGAGGAAGAGGGGCGCCTGAAACGCATCTTCGCGACGATCCTCGTCGAACGCGATTCGCACAAGGCGATGGTGATCGGCAAGAAGGGCGAGAAGCTCAAGCAGATCAGCACCGAAGCGCGGATGGACATGGAAAAGCTGTTCGACGGCCCCGTGTACCTCGAGACCTTCGTGAAGGTGAAGAGCGGCTGGGCCGACAACGAGGCGGGGCTGCGCGCCTATGGGTACGAATGACGCGCTGACGTCGACCGAAGACGCGGTGACGGCCGGCGCGAACGACGCGCCGCTGCCGACACCGCCCGAACCGCCGCGTCGCAAGGCGCGACGTGCGACGTCTCGCACGTCCGATTTCCGCGTCGCCGAGCAGCCGGCGTTCGTGCTGCACAGCTATCCGTACCGCGAAACAAGCCTGATCATCGACGTGCTCACGCGTGATCACGGCCGGCTCGCACTCGTCGCGAAAGGCGCGAAGCGCCCGCATTCCGCACTGCGCGGCGTGCTGCAGACGTTCCAGCCGCTCTTGCTGTCGTGGTCGGGCAAATCCGAAGTGCGCACGCTGACGGGCGCCGAGTGGGTGGGCGGCATGCTGCCGCTCGGCGGCGACGGGCTGCTGTGCGGCTTCTACGCAAACGAACTGCTCGTAAAATTCTGCGCGCGCGAGGATCCTCAGCCGCCGCTCTTCAATCATTACGTGTTGACGCTCACGCGCCTCGCGCACGGCGAACCCGCGGTGCAGGTGCTGCGCTCGTTCGAGCGCGTGCTGCTGCGCGAGACCGGTTATGCAATGGCGCTGAACCGCACGGTCGCGCGCCGCGCAGTCGAGCCCGATGGCCGGTACGTGTTCGATCCCGAGCGCGGCGTGCGCAATGCGGGCGACGACGTGCCGTCGCATTGGCCGGTGATTTCAGGACAGACGTTGCTCGACATGGAGCAGGACGATTACCATCGAGCCCAGACGGTCGCGCAAAGCAAGACGCTGATGCGCTTCCTGCTGAACACCTATCTCGGCGGTACGCCGCTTGCCACGCGTCAGATCCTGATCGACCTGCAAAATCTATGAGCTTCTTCCTGACAACGCCCACCGCCATCGACCTCGGCGTGAACATCGACCACGTCGCGACGCTGCGTAACGCGCGCGGCACGACCTATCCCGACCCGATTCGCGCAGCCCTGGCCGCCGAAGAGGCCGGCGCGGACGTGATCACGCTGCACCTGCGCGAGGATCGCCGTCACATCGTCGACGCGGACGTGCGCAAGCTGCGTCCGCTGCTGAAGACGCGGATGAACCTCGAGTGCGCGGTGACGGCCGAGATGCTCGACATCGCATGCGAAGTGCGTCCGCACGACGCGTGCCTCGTGCCCGAGAAGCGCGAGGAACTGACGACCGAAGGCGGTCTCGACGTCGCCGGCCGCTTCGAGGCCGTGCGCGCGGCGTGCAAGCAGCTTGCCGACGCCGGCGTGCGCGTGTCGCTGTTCATCGACCCGGACGAGACGCAGATTCGCGCGGCGCACGAAGCTGGCGCGCCGGTTGTCGAGCTGCATACGGGCCGCTACGCCGATGCGCACGACGAAGCCGAGCAGCAGCGCGAGTACGAGCGCATCGTCGCGGGCGTGCAGGCCGGTGGGCAACTGGGCCTGAAGGTCAACGCCGGTCACGGTCTGCACTACACGAACGTGCAGCAGATCGCCGCGATCGACGGCATCGTCGAGCTGAACATCGGTCACGCCCTCGTCGCGCACGCGATTTTCGCGGGCTGGGACAATGCGGTGCGCGAGATGAAGGCGATCATGGTTGCGGCGCGTGTCGCCGCACTGCACGGCGGCGCGCGCTGACGATGACGCCGGTGCGCACGCGCTTCGCTCGTCGTCCTGTGCCGTCGATGCAACCCGAGGGGTGTTGACATGGCGATCTACGGCATCGGTACCGACATCGTCCAGGTGAGCCGCATCGCGGCCGTGCTTGAGCGCACGGGGGGCCGGTTTGCCGAGAAGGTGCTCGGCCCCGACGAACTGCAGGTGTTCCACGCGCGCCGCGCGCGTTCCGAGGCGCGCGGCATCGCGTTTCTCGCGACGCGTTTTTCCGCGAAGGAAGCGTTCTCGAAGGCGATCGGCCTCGGCATGCACTGGCCGATGACGTGGCGTGCGCTGCAGACCCTCAATCAACGCAGCGGCGAGCCGTACGTCGTCGCGTCGGGTGAGCTGGCCGACTGGCTTGCCGCGCGTGGCATCACGGCACGCGTGACGGTCAGCGACGAACGCGACTATGCGGTGTCGTTCGTGGTCGCCGAGACGGACGCCGCCCCGCCTGCACCTGTTTCCCGAACTACTCCCTGACGGACTTTCCGATTCGATGAAAACGACTCCCGGCCCGGTCATGCTCGACGTCGTCGGCACGGCCCTGTCGCGCGACGATGCGCGGCGCCTTGCGCATCCGAACACCGGCGGCGTGATCCTGTTCGCGCGGCATTTCCAGAACCGCGCGCAACTGACCGCGTTGACCGATTCGATCCGCGCGGTGCGCGAGGACATCCTGATCGCCGTCGATCACGAAGGCGGCCGCGTGCAGCGGTTCCGCGCCGATGGTTTTACGGTCTTGCCCGCGATGCGCCGCCTCGGCGAACTGTGGGATCGCGACGTGCTGCTCGCGATGAAGGTCGCGACCGCGGTCGGCTACATCCTGGCCGCCGAGTTGCGCGCATGCGGAATCGACATGAGCTTCACGCCCGTGCTCGATCTCGACTACGGGCACTCGAAGGTGATCGGCGATCGCGCGTTCCACCGCGACCCGCGCGTCGTCACGCTGCTCGCGAAGAGCCTGAACCACGGGCTGTCGCTCGCCGGCATGGCGAACTGCGGCAAACATTTCCCGGGGCACGGTTTCGCGGAAGCCGATTCGCACGTCGCGTTGCCGACCGACGACCGTTCGCTCGACGAGATCCTCAAGCAGGACGTCGCGCCGTACGACTGGCTCGGCCTGTCGCTGTCCGCGGTGATTCCGGCACACGTGATCTACACGCAAGTCGACAAGCGGCCGGCGGGCTTCTCGCGCGTATGGCTGCAGGACATCCTGCGCGGCCGGCTGGGCTTCACCGGCGCGATCTTCAGCGACGACCTGTCGATGGAAGCGGCGCGCGAAGGCGGCACGCTCACGCAGGCGGCCGACGCGGCACTCTCCGCCGGCTGCGACATGGTGCTCGTGTGCAACCAGCCGGACGCGGCCGAGGTCGTGCTGAACGGGCTGAAGGCAAATGCGTCGACCGAGTCGGTGCGGCGCATCAAGCGGATGCGGGGGCGCGGCAAGGCGCTCAAATGGGACAAGCTGATCGTGCAGCCCGAATATCTGCAGGCGCAGACGCTGTTGAGCAGTGCGCTGACGTAAGCGGGAAGGGTGACGAGACACCGCACCGTTCCGGTTGCTGGAAACAAAAAGCCGCGCTGATACGCGGCTTTTTTGTCGGGGCGATCAGTGGGGCGATCCGTTTTCACGCAACTAACCGTCAAATCCGGCCAGCGCCCGCGACAACCGCCGCCCGGTCAGTTGACCTTCATCCGCTGCAGCTTGTTGTACAGCGTCTTGGGGCTGATGCCGAGCAGTGTCGCCGCCCGGTGGCGCGTGCCGCCGACCGCGTCGAGCGTTGCGCGGATCAGCAGATCCTCGACGTCGGACAGCGGGGTGCCGACCTTGATCTGCACGCTGCTGCCGTTCAGCGCGGCACCGGCCGCGAAGCTGGCCTCGCCCGCCCGCAGCGTTTCGATGAAGTCGCCCGAGGCGTCGTAGGCAAAGCGCACACGCTCCTGCAGTTCGCGCACGTTGCCCGGCCATTCGTAGGACAGGCATTCGCGCACGAAGCCCGGCGCCGCACGCTTGTCGGTCGTGCTGCGGCCCGTGGCGCGTGCTTCGCGATTCAGTTCGTCGATCAGCGCATCGGCGATCGCGAGCGCATCGCCGTCGCGCTCGCGCAGCGGCGGCATCGTGATCGACGCTGCATCGAGACGCAGCCACAGATCCTCGCGCAGCGTGCCGTTCGCGACCGCTTCGCGCGCGGGGCGGCGCGTCGTCGCGATCAGCCGGAAGTCGCTGGCGATCGAACTCGTGCCGCCGATCCGCATGAAGTTCTGCGAATCGAGCGCATGCAGCAGCGCTTCCTGCAGCACGAGCGGCAGCGCGGTGATCTCGTCGAGGAACAGCGTGCCGCCGCCGGCCTGTTCGAACAGGCCCGATTCGCGCCGCTCGGCGCCGTCGAACGCGCCGCGCTCATGGCCGAACAGCACGCTGTCGAGCGACGCGCCGTGACGTCCGGCTTGCGCGATCGTGCGGCAGTCGAACGACACGAACGGCCCCTTGCGGCGGCGGCTCAGGTCATGCAGCGTGCGCGCGGCCAGCTTCTTGCCGGTACCGGCTTCGCCTGCGAACAGCACGGCCGTTTCGGTACGCGCGTTGTGCTCGATCATGTCGTACACGTGCTGTATCGGTTCGCTGCGGCCGACGAGGGCGCCGAAGCGGCCGAGGTGGCGCAGCGACGCGCGCAGCGTCTGCACTTCATCGATCAGTTCGTAGGGCCGAGGAATCCGGGCGAGCAGGCTGCGCAGGCGCGGGATGTTGATCGGCTTCAGCAGGTAGTCCCAGATGCCGTGACGCAGGCCTTCGATCGCGCTCTCGACGGTCGCGTTGCCCGTCAGCACGATCACCGGCAGCGAGCCGTTCGGCTGTTGCTGCGGCAGGTGCTGGAGCAGGTCGAATCCGCTGCCGTCCGGCAGGTTCAGGTCGACGAGGACGACATCGGGAATCGAGCGGCCGAGCGCCGTGCGCGCTTCGGCGAGCGACGTGGCCGTGTCGACCGAGAAGCCGTCTGCGGCGAGCAGCGCGGTGAGGCCGGACAGACTGTTGGGATCGTCTTCGACAATCAGGGCGTGTGGCATGGTGAACGCGAGTCGAGTCAAGAGAGGCGGGCTGTCGGCATCGAGCCGGCCGCAGCCGCATGTCAGAATAAAAACTGATTTTATGCCCCGCCGAACGCGTAACGAGCATTATTTCTCCGGCGCTATAAAACAGTTACCGATGATACAAATTGAATATCTTTACCGGTGGCTTTTGTGCTGCTTATGGCGGCAGCGTGCGGCCGCTGTTGGTGCCGGACAAACAAAAAGCGCCCCGAAGGGCGCTTTGTTCGATGCGGAAATCGCAGACCGATTAGGCGCGGCTGCGGTATTCGTTCGTACGCGTATCGATTTCGATCTTGTCGCCGGTGTTGCAGAACAGCGGCACTTGCAGTTCGAAGCCCGTTGCGAGCTTTGCGTTCTTCAGCACCTTGCCCGACGACGTGTCGCCCTTGACGGCCGGTTCCGTGTAGGTGATTTCGCGAACCAGGATCGTCGGCAGTTCGACCGAGATCGCCTTCTCGTTGTAGAACACGACTTCGCAAGCCATGCCGTCTTCGAGGTAGTTCAGCGCTTCGCCCATCATTTCCGCTTCGACTTCGTACTGGTTGTAGTCGGCGTCCATGAACACGTACATCGGGTCGGCGAAGTACGAGTACGTCACTTCCTTGCGGTCGAGCACGACGACGTCGAACTTGTCGTCAGCCTTGTAGACCGATTCCTGGCCTGCGTTCGTCAGCAGGTTCTTCATCTTCATCTTGACGACGGCGGCGTTACGGCCCGACTTGTTGTATTCCGTCTTTGCGATGACCCATGCGTCGCTGCCGATCTGCACGACGTTGCCTACGCGGAGTTCCTGTGCGGTCTTCATAAAAAAACTGTCCTGATCCAATCAAATAAATAGGTGCCTGAGCGTTGCGCAACGGCTGACGGCGCAAGCGGGGGTGCGTTCCGGTGGGCGCCAGGAGCCCAAACGCGAGCGCTTGCATGGTCAGCCGTCGGATAACCGCTTATTTTAACTGAGATTTTGCGTATTCCGCCAGCTTTCCGGCGAGATCGCCGACGCTCGCCAACTCGTCGGCCCAGCGGGCTGCATTCGCGTCGAGCACGGTGCGATGTTGCAGTAAATCGGCCCAATCGGGCGTGCCGGCGCCGTTCCACGCATGCCAGAAGCGTTCCAGCGCCGCGCGTGGCGCGTCGGCGAGGCCTGCCGACACATGCGCGAGCGCAGCGTCGAGTTTCGGCAGATGCGCATCGTCCGCCTGCGGGTAGATGTGCCATACGAACGGCTTGCGGGCCCATTGCGCGCGAACGAACGAGTCCTCGCCGCGCACGAAATTCACGTCGGCCGCCCACAGCAGCGGATCATAGTCTGCCTGCGGGACGAACGCGAGCCCGTACGCGGTCAGGTTGCCGCTGCTCGCGCGTGCGCCGGCGTCGAACGATTCGACCCCGAAGAAGCGCGCAAGCGCGGGCGATATGCGACCGGCCGGCACCAGCGCGACCACGGGCGACGGGCCGTCGCGCCACTGCGCGAACAGCGCGTCGACGGCCGGATTCTCGTACGCGAACAGGCTGACGACTGTCGTGCCGGGCGCGGGCGGCGCGCTGCCGGTCGTACGCTGCCACCATGCGGCGCGTGCCGCGGCATCGGCTTCGAAGACCGCGCGGCGCGCATCGAGATCGCGCTCCTTCAGCACGCCGCCGGTGCCGGCCGACAGTCCTGGAAAGAAGAACGTCTTCAGGAGCGGATAGCGCGGATGCGGCGACGGGCGCAAATGGAAATCGGCGACCCAGTCCTCGGCGCTCAGGTATTCGAGGTTGATCCACACCGGGCGGCGCGCGCGGCGCGCCATCGCCGCGAGATACGCGCCGGGCAGTTCGCACGCGAACGCCTCGATCACGACGTCGGCGATGTCCAGCGCGTCGCCGGCTTCCGCATGCCAGTGTTCGACGACGATGCCGTCGAGCGTCTGGCGCCCGGCATCGGGATCGACCCCCGGCAGCAGGCGCGCGAACGTGCCCAGGTCGTCGATGAAGAGGCGAACCTGCCAGCCGTGCTCGTGAACGAGCTGGCGGGCGAGACGCCAGCACACGCCGATGTCGCCGAAGTTGTCGATCACAGTGCAGAAGAGGTCGCACGCGATCGGTTCGTCGGGCGCGAGCGGCGAAGGAGAGACGGGGGCGGTGCGGGGCATCGAAGCGGGCCGGTGAATGCTCTAAACTGGCGATTCTAATGGACCCGTTCCGCGCCACAAGGTGCCCGGATCACGCATGACATCCCCAGAAGCCGCCGACATCCCGTTCGAACCGAAGAAAATCCTCGCGCAATTGCCGCACATGCCGGGCGTCTACCGCTACTACGACGCGGCGGGCGCCGTGCTCTACGTCGGCAAGGCGCGCGACCTGAAGAAGCGCGTATCGAGCTATTTCACCAAGACGCAGTTGTCGCCGCGCATCGCGATGATGGTCACCCGCATCGCGCGCATCGAGACGACCGTCACGCGCTCGGAGGCCGAGGCGCTGCTGCTCGAGAACAACCTGATCAAGGTGCTCGCGCCGCGCTACAACATCCTGTTTCGCGACGACAAGTCGTATCCGTACCTGAAGCTCACCGCGCATCGTTTCCCGCGCATGGCCTACTACCGCGGCTCGGTCGACAAGCAGAACCAGTATTTCGGGCCGTTCCCGAGCGCGTGGGCGGTACGCGAGAGCATCCAGATCCTGCAGCGTGTGTTCCAGTTGCGCACCTGCGAGGATTCGGTGTTCAACAACCGCACGCGGCCGTGCCTGTTGCACCAGATCGGGCGCTGCACGGCGCCGTGCGTCGGTGCGATCTCGGCGGACGACTACGCGATCGACGTGTCGAACGCCGCGCGCTTCCTGCTCGGCCGGCAGTCGGAAGTGATGAAGGAGCTCGAGCAGAAGATGCACGCGTTCGCGGGCGAGCTGAAGTTCGAGCAGGCGGCGGCCGTGCGCAACCAGATGAGTTCGCTCGCGACGGTGCTGCACCAGCAGGCGATCGAGGTCGGCAGCGACAGCGACGTCGACATCCTGGCGGTCGTCGCGCTGGGCGGCCGCGTGTGCGTGAACCTCGCGATGGTGCGCGGCGGGCGACATCTCGGCGACAAGGCTTATTTCCCGACGCACGTCGAAAGTGCGCTGACGCTTGCCGAAGGCGGCCTCGGTGACGACACCGACGCGCTGGCTGCGGCCGGGGCGCAGCCTGATCTGGCGGCGGAAGACGCGACCGTAGAGGCTGCAGAAGAGGCGGTGGAAGAGGCGGCCGGTACGCGCGGTGCGATCCCGTCGGTGGAGGCCGAGGTGCTCGATGCGTTCATCGCGCAACACTATCTTGGCAATCGCGTGCCGCCCGTGCTGGTCGTCAGCCATGCGCCCGCGAGCCGCGACCTGCTCGAACTGCTGTCCGAACAGGCCGGCCACAAGGTGTCGATGGTGCGGCAGCCGCAGGGGCAGCGGCGCGCGTGGCTGTCGATGGCCGAGCAGAATGCGCGGCTCGCGCTCGCGCGGCTGCTGTCCGAGCAGGGCTCGCAGCAGGCACGTACGCGTGCGCTCGCGGAGACGCTCAGCTTCGAATGCGACGATCTCGCGACGCTGCGGATCGAGTGTTTCGACATCAGCCATACAATGGGCGAGGCGACGCAGGCGTCGTGCGTCGTCTACCACCATCACAAGATGCAGTCGGGCGAGTACCGTCGCTACAACATCACCGGCATCACGCCGGGCGACGATTACGCGGCGATGCGGCAGGTGCTCACGCGCCGCTATGAGAAGATGGTCGAACAGGCTGCGCAGGCGGCCGCTGCCGACGATGCGACCGGCATCGACGGCGAATCGACGCGACAGGCGGAGGCATCGAGCCTGCTGCCGAACATCGTGCTGATCGACGGCGGGAAGGGGCAGGTCGAGATTGCCCGCCAGGTGTTCACGGAGCTCGGGCTCGACACGTCGATGCTGGTTGGCGTCGCGAAAGGCGAGGGGCGCAAGGTTGGCCTCGAGACGCTCGTGTTCGCGGACGGTCGTTCGCCGCTCGAACTCGGCAAGGAAAGCGCCGCGCTGATGCTCGTCGCGCAGATCCGCGACGAGGCGCACCGTTTTGCGATCACCGGGATGCGCGCGAAGCGGGCTAAAGCGCGCCAGACTTCGCGGCTGGAGGAGCTCGAAGGGGTCGGCGCGAAACGCCGGCAGCGGTTGCTCGCGCGGTTCGGCGGGCTGCGCGGCGTCGTTGCGGCCAGCGTCGAGGAACTGGCGAGCGTCGACGGCATCTCGCATGCGCTGGCCGAGCAGATCTACAAGCAGCTTCACTGACAGGCCGTGCGGCCGCCGCCCTTGCGCGCGTTCTGGCGTTCTTGTGGCAGGCCGGTCGACACGGCACAATTGCGAATCCTTTACTGACCCGCATGCCATGCCGTTCAATTTCCCGATTTTCCTGACGTGGGTACGGATCGTGTTGATCCCGCTCGTCGTCGGCGTGTTCTATCTGCCGGACACGGTGATGGGCGGCGCGCACCGCAATATCGCGGCGGCGGCGATCTTCATTCTCGCTGCGCTGACCGACTGGTTCGACGGGTATCTCGCCCGCAAGTGGAACCAGACGTCGTCGTTCGGTGCATTCCTCGATCCGGTCGCGGACAAGCTGATGGTGACGGCGGCGCTGCTGATCCTTGTGCAGATTTCGCGGGTCGACGCGGCGATTGCGTTGGTAATCGTCGGCCGCGAGATCGCGATCTCCGCGTTGCGCGAGTGGATGGCACAGATCGGCGCGTCGAAGAGCGTCGCGGTGAACCAGCTTGGCAAGTTCAAGACCGCATGCCAGATGGTCGCGATCCCGATGCTGCTTTACTACGGCCCGCTGCCGCTCGGCATCGCGACGATCGACACGCGCGTGTGGGGCGAATGGCTGATGTATCTCGCGGCGGTGCTGACGATCTGGTCGATGCTGTACTACATGAAGCTCGCATGGCCGCAGATTCGCGAGCGCGGCGGCGCGTGACGAGGGTGCATACGTTCGATCGCGCAGGTTTTTGGAAAAAGGGCTGGAAAAGCCCTTGACATACGAATGTGCCTTCGACATAATCTCGCTTCTCCGCTGCACGACGATGTAAGTGTGTGACGGGGAAGCAGTAGCGCAGCAATACGCGGGAGTAGCTCAGTTGGTAGAGCGCAACCTTGCCAAGGTTGAGGTCGCGAGTTCGAGACTCGTCTCCCGCTCCAGATTTTTCTGGCAGCGTGTTGTACGGCAAAGCGCTGCAGATGCAGGACACATGCGGGAGTAGCTCAGTTGGTAGAGCGCAACCTTGCCAAGGTTGAGGTCGCGAGTTCGAGACTCGTCTCCCGCTCCAGATTTTCTGGCGGCGTGTTGTACGGCAAGACGCTGCATGTGCAGGACAATGCGGGAGTAGCTCAGTTGGTAGAGCGCAACCTTGCCAAGGTTGAGGTCGCGAGTTCGAGACTCGTCTCCCGCTCCAAGTAATGGGGAAGCCAAGCTTCCCTTTTTATTTGATGGACTGATGGTCCTCGAATAAAAATCTGTCGGTTGTCTTCATGGCATCCGGACAGTCCGCTTTTGGCGCGATAGCAAAGCGGTTATGCAGCGGCCTGCAAAGCCGTTTAGGCCGGTTCGACTCCGGCTCGCGCCTCCAGCAAGAAAAGAAAAGCCCCGCTTCGGCGGGGCTTTTCTTTTTTCTGCGCTTCTACAAGTGCATCTATTCCTTCGGATGCGGCAACGGCACCCGCTCGCACTTCGATGTGCTATTGCCGTCGTCGTTGTAAATCACAAGTAGATACTGGCGCCTGGCGGCGATGCAACAATGCGCTGCGATGGGCTCGATTGATGGCACGTTGTCGCTGCGGGCGGAGTGCTGACAGCGGTGCGGAGCAGCCGTACCGCCCGCGTCGTCGTGACCTTGCCGATCAACCATCCACCGGTTGCGCCGGCGTTTCGAGCCTGAGCTGATAAAACGCCGCATCGAGCCAGCGGCCGAACTTGAAACCCGCTTCGGCGATCGTGCCCGAGTGCGCGAAACCGAGCCGCGTATGCAGCGCGACACTGCCGCCGTTGGTCGCGTCGATGCATCCGACCAGCACGTGCACGCCGGCTTCGCGCGCACGCCGGATCAACTCGCGCAGCAGAAACTCGCCGAGCCCGCGCCCGCGATGGTCGCGATGCACGTAGACGCTGTGTTCGACCGTGTACTTGAACGCGGGGAACGCGCGGAACGTGCCCCAGCTCGCGAAGCCGACCAGCGTGCCCGCTTCATCCACAGCGCCCACGACCGGAAAACCGCCTGCCCGCTTCGTTGCGAACCACGTGGCCATGGCTTCCGGCGGGCGCGGCCGGTAGTCGTACAGCGCGGTCGAGTTCACGATCGCCTCGTTGAGGATCTCGAGGATGGCGGCTGCATGCTCGGCCTCGCTGCAATCGATCAGGCGCACGTCGTCGCGCGGTTTCGGGGAATTCATACGGGCTCCTGGGCCTGTCGGCTGTCAACGAATGGTGGATTACACATTTCGCGCGCCGGTGGCGGCGGATACATCGCAGATCGCAACGACATAACGCGCGGCCTGCGACGACGGGTTGCTGAAAATCAGCGGCTGATCGAGCCGCATGGCCAGACAGTCGCCTTCGTGAAGTTCGTGAAGCTGGTCGCCGAACGTGACGTCGACGCGCCCGTGGACGACCCATACCTGTTGATGCAATGCGCTTTCGCGTCTGCCGCTGTCGTATGCGACGCGTGCGCCAGCCGGGAAATCGACCTCGACGAGTTGAATCGGCGACGGCCAGCCGGGCGGCGACACATTGCGCCGGATATAACCGGACGCCGGATCGCGCCATTCCGTTTGCTGTGCATACCGCACCAGCGGTTGCGCGGGCGTATCGTCGCGATCGCCGCCGAACAGTCCGGCCAATGACACGCCGAGGCCTGCCGCGAGCTTGTCGAGCACGACGGCCGTCGGGCTGGCCGACGCGCGCTCGATGAGCGAGATCATCGAACGACTGACGCCGGAGCGCGCGGCGAGTGCATCGAGCGTGTAGCCTCTCAGGGTGCGCAGGTCGCGCACGCGGCGGCCGATGCGTTCGTTGATGCCGGTATCGTCGGCTGTGGAGGCAGTCGTTTCTCGCATGATGGATTATTTTCCAGCAAGCTGGAATTCGATGTCAACGGGATTCATCGTGGCTGGACGCTTGCCCGGCGGTTATGTCGAGCGTAATATATGAAACGACTACAGTTCGTTTAATTAGGGATATATGGGAATCATCAAGATATCCGAGCACATGCACGAGCGGCTGCGCTCGACCAGCACGGCGTTGAGCCGCTCGATCAACGCGCAGGCGGAGCACTGGCTGCGGGTCGGGATGATGTCGGAACTCAATCCGTCGTTGTCTTACGGCGACATCTGCCGGATGCTGATCGAGGCCGAAACTCGCGGTGGCGATACTGGGCCGACGGAGTCGGTGGTACACGGCATCGAGCAGGTGGCGTAATGGCGAAGCGCGAAATTCCGATCCGCGGCGCTGCGGAAATCGCCAAATCGCGCGAGGCTGCAAAGCTCGCGTCCCAGGTGCTGACGATGATCACCGAGCACGTGAAGCCGGGCGTCACCACCGACGACCTGGACGTACTCTGCCGCGAATACATCATCGATGAGCTCGGTGCGATTCCCGCGAACATCGGCTACCACGGCTACCCGAAGACGCTCTGCACGTCGGTCAACCATGTGGTCTGTCACGGCATCCCGTCGTCGCGGCCGCTGCGCGACGGCGACATCGTGAACCTCGATATCGCGGTGATCAAGGACGGCTGGTTTGGCGATACGAGCCGTATGTACTTCGTCGGCGAGCCGGGCGAACTCGCGCGGCGCCTCGTCGCGGCGACCTATGAGGCGATGCATGCGGGGATTCGCGCGGTTCGTCCGGGCGCGACGCTCGGCGACGTCGGCTACGCGATCCAGCAGGTCGCGCATCGCGAAGGGTTCAGCGTGGTCCGCGAGTACTGCGGCCACGGGATCGGCGACGTGTACCATGACGAGCCGCAGGTGCTGCACTACGGCCGCCCGGGCACCGGCGTGCCGCTGCGGCCGGGGATGATCTTCACGATCGAGCCGATGCTGAATGCGGGCAAGCGCGATACGCGCGTGCTGGCCGACGGCTGGACGGTCGTCACGAAGGACCATTCGCTGTCCGCGCAATGGGAGCACATGGTCGTGGTGACGGAGCAGGGCTTCGAGGTGTTGACGGATGACGTGACGCCGCAAGCGTCCGAGGCGTTTTCCGGCACGCACGCAGCCCGAGACGCGTAGCAGGCCGCGTGAAGCGGCGGTGCAACGAAAAAGGCCCCGAACGGGGCCCTTCTGCATGTGCGGTCGCGCGGCGCCTTCCGCGCGGACAGTCGCGATCGGCAGCGTAACGTTTATTGACGGCGCGCCTTGCCCCATGCGTGTTCGACGAACACGCGGCACAGCGCTTCCATCCCGTTGCGGTCCTCATCGTCGAAACGCGCGGCGACGGGGCTGTCGACGTCCCACACGCCGATCAGCGTGCCGTCGGCCGCGACCAGCGGCACGACGATTTCCGATTCCGACGCGGCGTCGCATGCGATATGGCCCGGGAATGCATGCACGTCGCGCACGACTTGCGTTTCGCGGGTCTGCGCTGCCGTGCCGCACACGCCTTTGCCGAGCGCGATCCGCACGCACGCTGGCTTGCCCTGGAACGGCCCGACCACGAGCTCCGTCCCGTCGAAGAAATAGAAGCCGGCCCAGTTCAGGCGATCGAGCGAGTGATAGACGAGCGCGGAGAAGTTCGCGGCGTTTGCGGTCAGATCGCGTTCCGATTCGACGAGCGCGCGAGCCTGCTCGACGAGCGTCGCATAGAGTTCGGCCTTGGAGGCGTGAGGGTCGTTGGACAGCGTGAACATGGCGGGAATGCAATAAGGGTTGTGAAAAGCGCGATGCGCGTTCCGCAGTCTACGGTACGCACGGCTCGTCTGCAGTGTCCGGTGCGCCATCGTGCGGCAGAAACCGCGGCGCAGACCGGCGCGAAGCCTGTCAATCGGGTTCGAGTTCGGCGAACCGCTCAGCCAGGAAATCAAGTAGCGCGCGCACCGCGGGCAGCAGTCCGCGCCGCGACGCGAACACCGCGTGCACGATCTCGCGGCGCGGCGCCCAGTCGGGCAGCACGGTCGCCAGTTCGCCGCGCGCGACTTCGTCGCGCACCATCATCGTCGGCAACTGCACGACGCCCACGCCTGCAATGGCGGCCGCGCGCAGTGCGAGCATGCCGCCCGTCACGAGGCGCGGCTGGTGGTGGATTTCGGCCTGTGCGCCGTCGGGGCCGCGCAGCCGCCATACGTGCGAGGCTTGCGGCACGCCGTGATCGAGGCTGGGCAGGCGAGTGAGATCGGCGGGCACGGCGGGCACGCCGTGTTCGCGCAGCAATGCGGGGCTTGCGACAAGGCACTGGCCGCGCTCGGCCAGCACGCGCAGCGCGAGATCGCTGTCCTCCAGCGGTGGCGGGCGCACGCGGATCACGACGTCGATCCCTTCGCCGACCACGTCGACGCGCCGGTTGGTCGCCTCCAGATGAATTTCGACGCGCGGGCACGCGACCATGAACGCGGCGATCATCGTGCCGACCAGGGAGTCGAGCAGCACGACCGGGCAACTGACGCGGACGATGCCGCGCGGCTCCTCGTGCAGCAGCGCGATGGCTTCGTCGGCGGCATCCGCCTCGACGAGCATCGCGCGACAATGCGCGTAGTAGGTCTGGCCGACGTCGGTGACCGTGAAGCGGCGCGTGGAACGCTGGATCAGCCGCATCCCGAGCCGCGCCTCGAGCAGCGCGATACGGCGGCTCAGTTTCGATTTCGGCATGTTCAGCGCACGTCCGGCCGGCGCGAAGCCGCCGTGCTCGACGACTTGCACGAAGTAATAAAGATCGTTCAGATCCCGGTCGTTATCGTTCATGAAATAGAACGCTGAGTGCGATTTTGTCAGTCTACCGGATCGATCGTTCCATCTCTATATTCCTACTTAGGATGCGAAACACGTGTTTCGCCGCAATTCGGAGAAGGCAAATGAAGAAGATCCAGGGTGTCTACAGTGCGCCGCGCGGCCATTGGGTCGGTGACGGTTTCCCGGTGCGTTCGATGTTCAGCTATCAGTCTCACGGTGCGCACCTGAGCCCGTTCCTGCTGCTCGACTATGCGGGTCCGGCGAGCTTCGAGCCGGCTTCGGCACCGCGCGGGGTGGGCCAGCACCCGCACCGCGGCTTCGAAACGGTGACGATCGTCTATGACGGCGAAGTCGCACACCGCGACTCGACCGGCGCGGGCGGCACGATCGGCCCGGGCGACGTGCAATGGATGACGGCCGGGAGCGGGATCCTGCACGAGGAATTCCACTCCGAAGCGTTCACGAAGCAGGGCGGTCCGCTCGAGATGGTGCAGTTGTGGGTGAACCTGCCCGCCGCCGACAAGATGAATGCGCCCGGCTATCAGACGATTCTGGACGCCGACATTCCTGTGGTCGAACTGCCGGACGGCGCGGGTCGCGCGCGGATCATCGCGGGCGAATTCGAGGGGCGGCGCGGGCCGGCTCGCACGCATACGCCGATCGACGTGTGGGACGTGCGGCTTGCAGCAGGCGGTCGCGTGCGGTTCCCGATCGCTGAAGGGCGTACGCTCGCGGTGGTCGTGCTGAGCGGCACGTTGCTGGTGAACGGCGAGACGGTCGCCCGCGAAGCGCAGTTCGTGCAACTGAGCCGTGACGGCCGCGACGTCGAGCTCGAAGCGAACGGCGACGCCAAGCTGCTGATCCTGAGCGGCGAGCCGATCGATGAACCGGTCGTCGGTTACGGGCCGTTCGTGATGAACTCGCAAGAGGAAATCCGGACCGCAATCGACGATTTCAACAGCGGTCGCTTCGGCCAGATGCCGGCATGACGGGCAGGCCCCGCGCAATGCGGGGCCTTTTCATGCATGAAAGCGGCGGTCGTGTGCCGAGTGCGCTTCGAGGCATAATCGAGAGTTGTTCGCGCGCCGGCCGGCGCGCCCGAATCTGGACCGACCATGAACGCTTCCGCACCTGCCGCATCCCCGCGCGCCATCGATCTCGACTGGCGCTGGAAATCCTTCGACGCGCTGACGGCGCGCGAAGTCTATTCGATCCTCGACGCGCGCAGCGCCGTGTTCGTCGTCGAGCAGAACTGCGTGTATCGCGACATCGACGATGCGGACCAGGCTGCGTGGCATCTGGCTGCGTACGATGCGCAAGGGCGCGTTGCCTGCTACCTGCGCGTGCTGGTGCCGGATGCGCAGAACACCGACGTACGGATCGGCCGCGTGCTGACGACCGCGCCGTTTCGCGGTGCGGGCCTCGGCAACGCGCTGCTGTCGCGCGCGCTCGAGCACATCCGTGCGCAATGGCCGGATACGCAAGTGAGCCTGCATGCGCAGGCCCATTTGCAGCGTTTCTACGGGGCATTCGGCTTTGCGCCGAACTCGGACGTGCACGACGAGGACGGCATTCCGCACGTGTGGATGACCAGCGCGCGAGTCTGACGCGCCGCGCCGTCAGTGGGCGGTGCGCGTCACCGACGGGCGCGCGGCAGCCTGCTCGTCGATCAAACGGCCGCGTGCCGACAGCCGCATCCAGTGTCGCAGCGCGATCAGCGCACCGATCACGCTCATCATCGAACCGGGAATCCAGAGCAGCAGGCCGCCGATCTGCTGGTCGCGCAGCGGGCTCAACCACGTGAACGCGCGTCCGCAGATCGAGTAGATCGGATACAGCTCGTGCGGCGTGAAGAAGATCAGCGCGCCGAGCGCGATCTGCGGCGGGATGGCCGCGACGACGATCAGGATCCGGCGGCCCGGCGACAGCCGCGCGGGCGGCGCGGGGCGCGGATCCACGACGAGCCACCAGAACAGCAGCCCGTCGATCACCATGCTCCAGTTCATCACGCGATACAGACGCCAGTCGAGCATCGCGACGAAGTGGATCGGCGACAGCAGCCAGAAATAGATCAGCCCGACGAACAGCACGACCGCTACGACCGGATGGAACACCACGTCGAGCGTCGCGCGCACGGGCGCCCACGCGAGGGCGGGACGCACGAAGCGCTGTCGCCAGCGAAACGGAATGCCCGCGCGGATCGCCGCGCCAGGGTAGGCGAGCGCGATGAAGAACGGCCCGAGATGGTGCAGCACGAGGTGCTGCGCGCGGTGCATGAAGAATTCGTGCTCGAAGAAATAATCGAGCCGCGTATGCAGCGCGATGTAGAGCGCCGTCAGCCCGAACCAGAATGAGAATTGCCGCAGCGGCGTCACTTTCGCTTTTTTCACGCCGCGCGCGAACAGCACGGCGGCCGTCAGCACCGCGATGACCACGGTCGGCGACGGTTCCCACGGATCGAGCCAGTACAGGACGTTCATCGCGCGCGCATCACTTCGCCTGGGCCGGCGACTTCACGGCGAACGGCGTGTCGACGGTCTCGCCATCGGAGAACTTCAGGCGCAGGTGCACGGTGTCGCCCGGCTTGATCGTGTGCTTCGGTTCCTCGAGCATGAAGTGATAGCCGCCCGGCGCGATGTCGACCTTGCCGCGTGCGGGGATCGTCAGCTTGTCGACCATTTCCATCTTCTGCGTCGAGCCGTTCGACACGGTCTGGTGCAGCATCGCCATCCCGTAGTCGGGGCTGTCGACGTCGACGAGATCGACCGGCTTGTCGCTCGTGTTGACGAGCGTCACGTAGCCGCCCGCAGGCAACTGGTTCGGCAGCCAGCGCACCCATGCATTCTGCGCGGTGATCCCGCCGGCGGCATAGGCGTGCGCGCCGGTACACAGTGCGGCGAGGAGGGCGAACGTCTTGAGGGTCGTCTTCATGTCGAAATTCAGGTGGCGGAGGCAGTGTCGATGATCCGGCGCACATCGGCGGCGATGGCGTCGGGCGAATCGCGGCCGGTCGCGAGCAGGCGCGCGCGGCCGTTTGCGTCGAAGATGTAGACGGCCGAGCTGTGCGTGACTTCGTAGCCGCCGGACGGATCGCGCTTTTCCATCTGGTATGCGACGCGATAGCGCTTCGCGAGCGATTCGATCTGGCCGTCGGTGCCGGTCAGTCCGCGTGCGTGTGCAGCGTCGAATGCGGCGACGTACGACTGCATTGCCTGCGGCGTGTCGCGCGCCGGATCGACCGAGACAAACAGGATGCGCACGTCGTTGGCCTGCGGGCCGAGTTTCGCGAGCACTTCCATCAGTCGCGCCATCGTTTCGGGGCAGACGTCCGGACAGTGCGTGTAGCCGAAGTACACGAGCGCGACGCGGCCGCGAAATGCGTCGGCGTGGATCGGGCGACCGTCGCCGCCGGTCAGCGTGAACGACAGGTCGGGCAGGTGGCCGGTGACGTTGGTCAGGTGCCAGTTCGGCTCGTCATGCGTGCATGCGGCGAGCGCGACGGTGGTGGCCAGCGCCGCGGCCGTGCGGATGAAGCGGTTGAAGCGCCGGGGCGGCGCGGAACGGGCAGACGACATCCTGGGGCTCGATCGGATGGAACGGTCGTCGGCCGGCGCAGCGCCATGCGTCGCACCGGCCGACGGTTGCCGACTGTAGCGCAATTCCCGCGCCTGCGTCCTTTCGAAACCCATACGGGCGGGCAAGCGGGGCAATATGTCGCAGTTGACGCGGCGAGCGGCGCAAGGCCGGCAGTGCAGCGGTTTCGCCCATCTCGGTACTCAGGCGCGGTAAGATGCGCACAATTTCATTCGCGCAGCGGCGGCCCGGCGTTTGCTGGTCGTCCCTCAGACTATCGAATCGATGCAATCCGTTCCGGCTTCCCTGTCCCTGACCGATACCGCGTTCTTCTTCGACTTCGACGGCACGCTCGTCGAGCTGGCACCGACGCCCGACAGCATCCATGTGCCGCCGTCACTGCTGACGCTGCTCGATGAACTGCGGCGCCGCTCGCACGGCGCGGTCGCGATCGTGTCGGGTCGCGGTATCGACAACCTCGACACGTTCCTGAACATGTCCGGCCTGCCGATCGCTGGCCTGCACGGCGCCGAGCGGCGCGACGCGAACGGCGACACGCAGCGCATCGGCTTCAACGACGAACGGCTGCTGCGCATCGAGCGCGAGCTGGCGTCCGTCGTCGACCGTCACCCGGGCATGCTGCTCGAAATCAAGGGGGCGGCCGTCGCGCTGCACTACCGCAATGCGCCCGAGCGCGAGCCGGTGGCACGCGAAGCGGCCGAGCGCCTCGTTGCCGAATATGCCGATGCGTACGTGCTGCAGCCCGGCAAGATGGTGTTCGAGATCAAGCCGAAAGGCGTCGACAAGGGCCGTGCGCTGGCCGCCTTTCTCGACGAGCCGCCGTTCGCGGGTCGCGTGCCGCTGTTCGCGGGCGACGACCTGACCGACGAGAAAGGCTTCGCGGTGGTCAACGCGCGCGGCGGCCTGTCGATCAAGATCGGCGCGGGCGAGACGTCGGCCCGGACGCGGCTCGACTCGGTCGACGCGCTGCACGCGCAGATCGCGCGCTGGCTCGACGCGGAGCAGCCGGGCGCATGAGCCGACTCATCATCGTTTCAAACCGCGTCGCCCCGATTTCGGAAGGCGAACCGGCGGCGGGCGGCCTCGCGATCGGCGTCTACGACGCCCTGAAGGAGACGGGCGGCATGTGGTTCGGCTGGAGCGGCGAGGTGGTCGCGTCCGGGGCGCCCCAGATCCGCATCGAGGAGCGCGGGCCCGTGACGTTCGCGACCGTCGGTTTGTCTCGCCGCGATTACGACCAGTATTACCGCGGCTTCTCGAACGCGACGCTGTGGCCGGCCTTCCACTATCGCGCGGACCTGATCCAGTACGATCGCCACGAATTCGACGGCTACAGCCGCGTGAATGTCTGGCTTGCGCAGCAGCTCGTGCCGCTGCTGCAGGACGACGACGTGATCTGGGTGCACGACTATCACCTGATCCCGTTCGCGCGTGCGCTGCGGGCCGCCGGCGTGAAGAACCGCATCGGCTTTTTCCTGCATATCCCGTTTCCGGCCGCGCAAGTGCTCGTCAACGTGCCGCCGCATCGCGAGCTCGTCGAATCGCTGTGCGCGTTCGACCTGCTCGGCTTTCAGACCGAGCCCGACCTGCGCGCATTCTGCGATTACGTCGAGTTCGAGGCGGGGGGCGAAGTGGCGCGCGAAGGGCGCACGGTGCGCGTGAGCGCGTTCGGCAAGACGCTGCGGGCGGCAGCCTATCCGATCGGCGTGTATCCGGACGAGATCGCGTCGCTTGCGCAGGCGGGCGAGCATGGCAAGGCGGTGCGCACGCTGGCGACGTCGCTGCGCGGGCGCCAGCTGATCATGAGCGTCGACCGGCTCGACTATTCGAAGGGGCTCGTCGAGCGGTTCCGCGCGTTCGAAAAGTTGCTGGAACACCAGACGTCGATTCGCAACCGCGTGTCGTTCCTGCAGATCGCGCCATCGACGCGCGCCGACCTGCGCGCGTACCAGGACATCCGCCTGCAGCTCGAAGCGGAGTCGGGCCGCATCAACGGACGCTATGCGGAGCTCGACTGGGCGCCGATCCTCTACATTCACCGCCAGTACGACCGGCAGGTGCTTGCCGCGCTGTACCGGCTGGCGCGGGTGGGGTTCGTCACGCCGTTGCGCGACGGGATGAACCTCGTCGCGAAGGAGTATGTGTCCGCGCAGAATCCGGACGATCCGGGCGTGCTCGTGCTGTCGCGCTTCGCGGGTGCCGCGCGCGAGCTGACGGGCGCGCTGATCGTCAATCCGATCGATATCGGCGGGATGGCCGATGCGTTGTCGCAGGCGCTGACGATGCCGCTCACCGAGCGGCGGGCACGTTACGCGGACATGATCGCGCAGTTGCGCGAGAACAACGTGTCGGTGTGGCGCGACAACTTCTTGCGCGACCTGCAGCACGTGTAGCCGGCACGCTGCGTGACGGGAGGAAAAAAGCCGCCGTGCGTCGAGCACGGCGGCTTTTTTATCGGATGTACGCCGCGACGTCAGGCCGCGCGTTCGCCGGTCGGAGTGGTGCCGTCGGGGGCGTGATGACGGCCGTGCTGCTTCGCGAGCAGGTCGCGGTACAGGCCCGGACGATTGCGCAGCACGTCGGGGTTGCCGTCGTCGATCACCTTGCCGTTACTCATGACGATGATCCGGTCGAAATTGCGCAGCGTCGACAGCCGGTGCGCGATCGCGATCACCGTGCGGCCGACCATCAGGCGGTCGAGCGCGGCCTGGATCGCTTCTTCCGACGCGCTGTCGAGCGCCGACGTCGCTTCGTCGAGCAGCAGGATCGGCGCGTCTTTCAGGATCGCGCGCGCGATCGCGATGCGCTGGCGCTGGCCGCCCGACAGCTTCACGCCGCGGTCGCCGACGATCGTGTCGTAGCCTTCCGGCATCGCCTCGATGAACTCCGAGCAGCGCGCGTCGCGCGCGGCGGCAAGCACTTCCTCGCGGGTCGCCTCGGGGCGGCCGTACGCGATGTTGTCGTAGATCGTCCGGTGCAGCAGCGAGATATCCTGCGGCACGAGCGCGATCGCGTGGCGCAGGCTGTCCTGCGTGATGCCCTTCACGTCCTGCCCGTCGACCTTCACGGCGCCGTCCTGCGTGTCGTAGAAGCGTTGCAGCAGTGCCAGCACGGTCGACTTGCCGGCGCCCGACTTGCCGATCAGGCCGACGCGCTGGCCCGGTTCGATATGCAGGTCGAAGTGATCGAGGATCGCGCGGCGGTGCGGGTACGCGAACGTCACGCGTTCGAAATCGACGCGCCCGCCCTTGGCCGCCAGCGGCTGCGCGTCGGAGCGGTCCGGCATTCCGTGCGGCTCGAGCAGCGTCTTCACGGCTTCGGACAGGCGTGCCACGTGCTGCGTGACGTCGACCAGCGCGACCGCGAGATCGCGCGTGCCGTGCAGGATCGTGAAGCCGAGCGAGCTGACGAGCACGATGTCGCCGGAGGTCGCGCGGCCCTGGTCCCACAGCCACAGCGCCCAGCCGAGCAGGCCGGCCGACAGCATCGCGGTGATCACCGCGTGCAGCAGGCGCAGTTTCTCGAGATAGAGCAGGCTTTGCTGGCGCGCGTCCATCTCGGCCTTGACCGTCGCGCCGAAACGCTTCTGTTCGCGCAGCGTCATCCCGAACGCGCGGACGAGGCCCATGTTGCCGATCACGTCGACGAGCTCGCCGTCGACCGCGGCCGCCTTCGACGCGAATGCGTGATGGCGTGCGGAGCCGCGCCCGGCGAGCTTGAACAGCACGACGGCGAGCACGGCCGAGCAGCCGAGCAGGCCGGCGGCCATCAACGGGTTCACGACGATGATCATCAGGATCGCTCCCATCACCGCGATGCACGGTGGCAGCACGTTCCACGCCATCGTGTTCTCGGACGTATAGACGGCGTTCGACGTGGCGGTGATGCGGCTCGCGAGCGTGCCCGGCTGCTTTTCCGAGTAGTAGGTCGGCGAATGGCCGCTCAGGTACTGGAACAGGTCCCGCCGCAGGTCGCCGGTGACCGCGACGAAGGTGTGCGCGGCGACCCAGCCGCCGACGCGCCACAACAGATTGTCGGCCGCGATCAGCCCGACGAGCAGCGCGAAGGCGCTCCACAGCGGGCCCGGATGATGGCGCCCGGCCGCGAGCACGTCGATCAGGTGCTTGATCGCGTATTGCGAGCCGAGCGCGCAGCCGACGGCGGCCAGCACGCTGCAGAGCACGATGAGGTGCGCGACGGGATGCAGGCGGATGTAGCGGAACAGGAACGCGATCGGCCGATGCGCGTAGCTCGACAGCTTCGCATTATGGGCGTTGCGCTGGGCAGGGGTGAGAGATTCCAAAATATGCGTGCGGTGATTCGGTGATTGAGCGTGGCGGCTGGATCGCAGCCGGCGATCGCCCGGACTGAATAATCCGGCATTGTAAACAAGGCCGTGCATTGCGCATGCGCGAATCTTGCCTTGGTCAGGGGCGTGCGATCAATTTTGAGATAAAATCCGGCATCCGTCCTGCCGTGTACGCCGGAATCGCATGCCGACAGCGACGAGATGACTCGGAGCGCCAAAAGGGCCTTCCACTCTAGAACGGACACCCAAGTCCGCGGGTTGCAAAGTGTTGCACCTTTGTAACAAAGTAAAGTGTTTGAAATGTTGTGCGCCGTCTCGGGATTAACCCTAGATAATCGGCTCCGGGTTCGATTCCAGGTTTTTTACGAACCCCTGTCAACGGGTCTTCGTTTCAAACGTTCTATGCCTGTCGCGTCGCCGACGCTCCTTGAGCAGCGCGGGTTTCGACGCTCCCGGCAGGCTGATTCGTCTGATGGTCGGACGAAATGCATCCAGCCCGGACTGCCGGCAGGTTGCCGACCCATACCTGGTTTTTAGCCGATTTTTTAGGAGTTACGCATGCGAATCGCCCAAATCGCTCCGTTGCACGAAGCGGTTCCCCCGAAGCTGTACGGTGGTACCGAGCGAGTGGTGTCTTATCTGACCGAAGCACTTGTCGAGATGGGGCATGACGTCACGCTCTTCGCGAGCGGCGATTCGCAAACTTCCGCGAAGCTCGAAGCGTGCTGGCCGCAGGCACTGCGCCTCGACCCGACGATCCGCGACGTGATGGCACCGCACATGCTGCTCCTCGAGCAGGTGCGCCGCCGCGCGGAAGAGTTCGACGTCCTGCACTGCCACATCGACTACTACCCGTTCTCGCTGTTCTCGCGCCAGCCGGTCCCGCATCTGACGACGATGCACGGCCGTCTCGACCTGCCGGAACTGCAGCCGATCTTCAACGCTTTCAGCGACGTGCCGGTCGTGTCGATCTCCGACAACCAGCGCATCCCGCTGCCGCAGGCGAACTGGCTGTCGACCGTCTATCACGGCCTGCCGGAAAACCTGCTGACGCCGATCCCGAACGTGAAGCCGAGCTACCTCGCGTTCCTCGGCCGCATCTCGCCGGAAAAGCGCGTCGACACGGCCATCCGCATCGCGGAGCAGGCCGGCCTGCCGATCAAGATCGCCGCGAAGCTCGACAAGGCTGACCGCGCGTACTACGAAGAGAAGATCAAGCCGCTGTTCGCGCTGCCGCACGTCGAGTACATCGGCGAAATCAGCGAGTCGGAAAAGACCGAATTCCTGGGAAATGCGCATGCGCTGCTGTTCCCGATCGACTGGCCGGAGCCTTTCGGTCTGGTGATGATCGAAGCGATGGCATGCGGCACGCCGGTGATCGCGTTCAAGCGCGGCTCGGTGCCGGAAGTGATCGACAACGGCGTGTCGGGCTTCGTCGTCGAAGACGAGCTGTCGGCCGTCGCGGCGCTCAAGCGCCTCGATATGCTGCCGCGCGAGAAGGTTCGCGCTGCGTTCGAAGCACGTTTCTCGTCGAAGGTGATGGCGCAGAACTACGTGAAAGGCTACGAAGAACTGCTGCGCCAGAAGCGCCGCACGGTGCTGCGCGAAGTCAACGCAAGCTGATGCCGGACTGCCGGCCGCGGAGGTGCGCGGCCGTCACCGACGCCCCGTCCGGGTTTCCGGCGGGGCGTTGTCACATCTGCGGCGCGGATCTGTTGTATTCTCGCCGCGCCCGGCGCCACGAACGGCCCCGGAAGCGGTCCTGCACGCCATCCCGCCGTCTGTCCAGACGGTAATGTCCCTATAATGGCCGTGCCGTGAAATCCGGCCCCCCGCACGAACATCGAGAGGAGAGCAGTCTTGGCGAGAACGAAAACCACGCGCGCAGCGCCGGCCCCCGGCGCCGGCGTGATCTTCGCGTTGCGCGCGATCGGTCTCGTGCTGTTCGCGCGCTGGCTGTTCTCGATGTCCCAGATGGGCTATCGTGCGTCGCTGTCCGCAATGGTGTCGTCGCCCTGGGCGTTCGTCTACCTCGTGCTGATCTTCCTGCTGCTCGCGCTGCCGGGCGCCGCCGCGCGCGCCGAACGGCCGTTCCATCCGCTGCCGCAGTGGCTGCGCCAGGCGTTGCGCGTCTTCGCGCTGATCGGTTTCCTGTTTGCCGTGTGGTCGATCGGCGCGTTCGCGTGGGCGGCTGGCTGGCGGCGTGCACTGCACGCGGTGACGGCGACCAACGGCTGGCTCGTCGCCGCGCCGGCGCTCTATGCGGCGATCGTGTGGATGTGCCGTCCGCGGCCGCTGTGGCGTACCAACGTGGCAGCGCGCCGCTTCGCGGTCGGCCGCTATGCGATTTCGCTGGACACCCTCACGCGCACCGCGATCGTCTGGATGGAAAGCCGCAAGGTCGGCCAATACGACGCGCGCGAACTGTCGGTGCGCTGGCCAGGTCGGGCCGTGTCCGCCGCCGGTGAGCAGGGGGCGCAGCCGGCGGTCGTGCCGCCGCGTCGCGGCAGCCTGTTTCGGCGGCCGAAGGTCGAGTTGCTGTGGGATTCGCCGGCGGCCGTCGGCCATAACCGGCAGATCGTGATGCGCACGCCGCTCGCGACCGAGGGCGACCGCGTCGCCGTGCTCGCGCTCGACGCGGCGCTCAAGCAGATCGTCTGACACGGCCTGCGCGGCGCGCGGGCGACAAGGAGGCGCAATGATCGTCCGTTGGTTGCTGGCAGCCGTTCATCTGATGGCGTTCGGGGTCGCGTTCGCCGCGATCGCAGCGCGCAACCGTGCGCTGCGCCGGGTCATCGCGTCGGTGCAGGCGGCCGACCTGCCGGGCGTATTCAAGGCCGATGCCGTGTGGGGATTGTCCGCGCTGGTGCTGATCGCGACGGGGCTCACGCGCGCATTCGGCGGCTTCGAGAAAGGTGCCGCGTACTATCTTCACGAGCCGCTTTTCCACATCAAGATGACCGCGCTCGTGCTGATCCTGCTGCTCGAGATCGTGCCGATGCTCGGACTGATTCGCTGGCGCGTCGCTGCTCGGCGGCGGCAGATGCCCGATCTCGGCCGCGCGCCGACCTATGTGCGCATCGGCCATTGGCAGGCCGTGCTGATCATGATCATCGTGTTCGCCGCATCGGGGGTGGCGCGGGGGATTGGAGCAGGCGGGTAGGGCCGAGCGGATAGACGTTGCCGACCGGATCCGAAGTCGGCCGCAGCCTGCCGGTTCCGTTTTTTCCGGGCATTTTCATTCGACGCCCGCCGATATGCGCGGGAATTCGCGCATCGATGCGTGACCGGGCGGACCCGCCGCCCGGTTCGTCCCGCACTCAGCGCACGAGGCAGGGGCGCTTGTTGTTGAACGTCCAGCCCGGAATCAGATACTGCATCGCCGCCGCGTCGTCGCGGGCGCCGAGCCCGTGCTGCTTGTACAGCTCGTGCGCGCGCGCGACCGCATCCATGTCGAGGTCGACGCCGAGGCCCGGCCGCTTCGGCACTTCGACCAGCCCGTTCTCGATCTTCAGCGGCTCGCGCGTGAGCCCTTCGCCGTCCTGCCAGATCCAGTGCGTGTCGATCGCGGTGACCTGACCGGGCGCCGCGGCGGCGACGTGCGTGAACATCGCGAGCGACACGTCGAAGTGATTGTTCGAGTGCGAGCCCCACGTGAGACCCCAGTCGCGGCACATCTGCGCGACGCGCACCGAACCCTGCATCGTCCAGAAGTGCGGGTCGGCGAGCGGGATGTCGACGGCCTGCAGCTGCACTGCGTGGCCCATCTGCCGCCAGTCGGTCGCGATCATGTTGGTGGCCGTCGGCAGTCCGGTCGCGCGGCGGAATTCGGCCATCACTTCGCGGCCCGAGTAGCCGTTTTCCGCACCGCACGGGTCTTCCGCGTACGCGAGCACGTGGTGCAGGTCGCGGCACAGCCGCACGGCTTCGTCGAGCGACCATGCGCCGTTCGGGTCGAGTGTCACGCGGGCTTGCGGGAAGCGCTCCGCCAGCGCCGTCACGGCTTCGACCTCGCGAGCGCCTTCGAACACGCCGCCCTTCAGCTTGAAGTCGTTGAATCCGTAGCGTGCATGCGCGGCTTCGGCGAGACGCACGACTTCCTCGGGCGTGAGCGCGGCTTCGTCGCGCACGCGCGTCCAGTCGTCGGTCGCGCCGCGGCCGTCGCGGTAGGGCAGCGCGGTCCTGGTGCGGTCGCCGACGTAGAACAGGTAGCCGAGCATTTCGACGTGCTCGCGCTGTTGCCCCTCGCCGAGCAGCGCCGCGACGGGCACGCCGAGGTGCTGGCCGAGCAGGTCGAGCAGCGCGGCCTCGAGCGCGGTGACCGCGTGGATCGTGGTGCGCAGGTCGAAGGTCTGCAGGCCGCGGCCGCTCGCGTCGCGGTCGGCAAAGGTGCGCCGTACCTCGTTGAGCACCGCGTGGTAGTTGCCGACCGGCTGGCCGACGACGAGCGCGCGCGCATCATCGAGCGTGCGGCGGATGCTTTCGCCGCCCGGTACCTCGCCGACGCCGGTCCGGCCCGCGCTGTCCTTCAGGATCACGAGGTTGCGGGTGAAGAACGGGCCGTGCGCGCCGCTCAGGTTGAGCAGCATGCTGTCGTGACCGGCGACGGGGATGGCTTGCAGGTCGACGATGCGCGGCGTGTCATGGGAAGTCGAGGCGTTGACGGCGTTCATGGCGGCGATGGCAAAAGAGTGGGCGATGCCGTGCGGCAAAATCTTTGCCGCGCGCGGCGGGAGGTGCGATCATTCGACAACCGACGTGCGCGGCGCGCAAGCCCCGCATGTCGACGGCAACCCGAAAGGGTGAGGGCGACCCGCTCGATGCCGGCGGCGCGACGGATCGGAGCCAGGCGCGAATGCGCGCTTCGATCGACCGCGACACCGGGAGCCGGCAGACGCGCACGGGCGCGAACGCTGGCCGATCGTGAACACGGGATCCGGCTGGTGCTTGCGCCGGCCTGGGTCACAGGAGATCCGTGTCGAGATCATCAGTCGTCGGATGACTTGTGACGCAGTATAATGAATCATCGGCGTTCGCTCAAACCCCGCGTAAACCCTCGGCTCACATTACTACGATATTCAAAGGAACCGGCCTCATGTCCGTGCCCACGCTTCCCGCAGCGCCGCGCCGTCGCGCACGCAGCCTCGCACAAGATGTCGTCGACGCGCTGACCGCGCAGATCGAAAACGGCACGCTGCGCCCCGGTGACAAGCTGCCGACCGAGACCGAAGTCATGGCGGCGCAAGGCGTCAGCCGCACGGTCGTGCGCGAAGCAATCTCGCGGATGCAGGCGAGCTGCCTCATCGAGACGCGCCACGGCATCGGCAGCTTCGTGCTCGAGCCGTCGCGTCGCCAGACGCTCGGCATCGATCCCGCGACCATCACGACGCTGCGTGACGTGCTCGCCGTGCTGGAGCTGCGCATCAGCCTCGAAAGCGAATGCGCGAGCCTCGCCGCGCAGCGCGCGAACGACACCGACCTCGCCGCGCTGCGGCGCGCGCTCGACGCGATCGCATCGGGGGCGGGGGGCGGCCGCGACACGGCCCAGCTCGACTTCCAGTTCCATCTGCAGATCGCGCAGTCCACCGGCAACCGCTATTTCGTCGACATCATGACGCAGCTCGGCGCATCGATCATTCCGCGCACGCGTGTGAATTCGGCGCGCTTCGCCGGCGATGACCTCGAGCGCTATGTCGGCCGGCTCAATCACGAGCACGAGGATATCTACGAGGCGATCGCGCGTCACGACCCGGAGGCCGCGCGCGCCGCGATGCGCACGCACCTGACCAACAGCCGCGAACGGCTGCGCCGCGCGCACGAAGCGGCCGAGGCGGAACGCGACACGCAGGCCGGCTGACCGGCGACCGACAACGGCGGCGCGGCCCGCGATGCGCGTGTGGCCGCGGTCGGCAGGCTGCGGTCAAGTACCCAAAACATCAGTCGTCATATGAGATCGGTGCGCGTGCACCGATCGTTCCGCACGTGTGTCGTCTGTTCGGGACTCCCATGCGAAGAGGGCCGGCCGGCGTTCCTCGCCGCCGGCCCCCGGTTACCCGATGCGCCGGGTCGGCCCGATCAGCCCCCCTTCGTCACGATGGTCTTCCACGTGCCGTTCTTCACCTGATACAGCGTCGACATCCCGCTCTTCAGAGAGCCGTCGTTCGCGAACGAGATGCGGCCTGTGATGCCCTCGAAGTCGACCTTCTTCAGCGCCGGGCGGTAGACCTTCGGATCGGTCGAATTTGCCGCCTGCATCGCCTTGATCGCGGCCCAGGTCGCGTCATAGCCGAACTGCGCGTACGACAGCACGTCGACGCCGAAGCGCTTCCTGAAACGCTGCTCGAAATCCTTGCCCTGCGGCAGTTCGTCGAGCGGACGCCCATATTCCCACGCCATCGCACCTTCTGCCGCCGGTCCAGCGATCTTGATGAACTCGTTGTCCTTCACGCCGCCGCCGCCGACGAATTGCGCGTTCAGCCCGAGCTGGCGCATCTGCTTGATGAAGTTCGCGGCGAGCGAATCGAGGCCGCCGAAGAAGATCAGGTCCGGACTCTTCCCCTTCAGGTTCGTGATCTGCGCGCGGAAGTCCACCGCCTGGTTGCTGGTGAACTCGCGGTCGATGATGTTGCCGCCCGCCGCCTTCACGGCCTTTTCGAACTCGTCAGCTTCGCCCTGGCCGAATGCGGTACGGTCGTCGATGATCGCGATGCGCTTCGCCTTCGTCACGTCGACCGCGTACTTGCCCGCGTTGCCCGCGTTCTGCCCGTCGGTCGCGATCACCATGAACATGTTCGCGAGCCCGCGCGACGTGAGCGTCGGGTTGGTCGCGGCCGGGTCGATCACCGGGATGCCGGCCTTGTCGTAGACCACTGACGCCGGAATCGTCGTGCCGGAGTTGAAGTGGCCGATCACCACCGATACGTTCTGGTCGACGAGCGCCTGCGCGGCCTGCACGCCGATGCGCGGGTCGGCCTGGTCGTCCTGCACGACGAGGTTGAATTTCGCGGGCTTGCCGGCGATCGCCACTTTCTGCGCGACGGCATCGTCGAGCGCAAGCTGCACGCCGTTCTGGAGATCCTTGCCGTAGCCGGCGTTCACGCCGGTGAGCGGCGCGGCGAAACCGACCTTCACGTCGGTCGTGTCGGCGGCCTGGGCGACTTGCTGCGAGAGGAGGGTAAGCGCGGATACGACCGACACCGACAGCAGGGAATGACGGAATTTCATGTTCTTTCCTCTTGTTCTACACCAGCGGGTGGGTACCGCACGCATCCGGCGGGCCGGGCGCGTGCGACGGGCGGGCGGTTCGACCGCTTCTCTGAATCGGGCGGGGAGGTCGGCATGATGAATTCCCGGAAGAATCTCCCGTCAGGCTCCATGAGGAGCCCCGATCGCCTCGATATATAGGTCGCCGATATGCGCAGGTCTTGGCAATTTACCGCGCATTCGCTGCGGATTTGCGCATAGCTTCCGCGCGTGCGGGGGCGGCCGGTATCGGGAGTTTCCCGTCACGAACGGACGGCAGGGGCGTGCGTGCGGGCGGCGCGGCTCGCCACGGGCCGCGCCGCGTCCGCGCCGTCGTCAGTCGGACAGGGCGTCCGACGCTGCCTCGATGTGGTCGTGCGACGCGTTCGTGCGGATCAGCGGGTCGCTCATGCTCGGGCGGCCGGTCTCGACGTGGCCCGCGAAGCGGCGCACGAAGCCGAGCAGCCGGCCGTCGCTGACCGTCAGGTCGTACCAGCCGTGGCTGCCGCGCAGATCCCAGTAGTCGTCGATCTGCGCGCCCGGCGCCAGGTCGAACGTGCGCGTGCCGCCGTGGCCGTACGCGTTCGTCACCTTGAGCCGAACCGCCTTGTGGCCGCGGTTCATGAGGCGCAGCGTGACGTTCCCGTTCGCGACGTCGTAGCCGTAGATCACCTCCGGGTTCACGCTCGCGCTGCCGACGCCGGTCGCGAACGGGCCGCGGAAATGGCAGTAGAAGCCGTTCGGGCCGTACACGTCGAGGTCGTACAGGCCGAGCGATGCGGCCGCGCTCCACGTGTCGGCGATCCGCTTGCCGGCTTCGACGGTGTACGTCCACGGGCCGTCGAGGCGGTTGCGCGACTGCACCTGGAATGACGCGCCCGCGCGGCCCGTGTTCGCGAAGGTCAGCCGGAACTGGCCGTTCGCGGCTTCGACGCGGCCGTGCACGAACAACTCGTACGGCAGCGCGCGTGCCGGCCGCAGCCCGGCCTCCTGTTTCGGCAGCTTCTGCAGCACCGGCGGCACCGGGATGTAGTCGGGGTGGCGTGCCCGGTCGGGCGGCGCATAGCCGGTCGTGTCGGGCAGCGTCGGCCATGCGGCGTCGGACGTCGCGAAGTCGAATGCCGCCGTCAGGTCGCCGCACACCGCACGGCGCCACGGCGCCACGTTCGCGGCCGTGACCGGATACTGCGCGCCGAACCGTGCCTCGATGAATTGCAGCAGCGACGTGTGATCGAACGTCTGCGAGCAGACCCAGCCGCCCTTGGTCCACGGCGACACGACGAGCATCGGTACGCGCGGCCCGAGCCCGTACGGGCCGGCCATGTGCGTTGCGTCGCCGGCGAACACCTCGTTGGTGGTCGCGACCGTTGACAGCCCGTTGTCGCGCGATTGCGGCGCGAACGGCGGCGGCACGTGGTCGAAGAAGCCGTCGTTCTCGTCGTAGGTGATGAAGAGCGCGGTCTTGCTCCACACGTCCGGGTTCGACACGAGCACCTGCAGCACCTGCTCGATGTACCACGCGCCGTAGTTTGCCGGCCAGTTCGGGTGCTCCGAGTACGCCTCCGGCGCGCAGATCCACGACACCTGCGGCAGCGTGCCGTTCTTCACGTCCTGCTGCAGCACGTCGAACAGCGTGCCGCCGGCGCTGATGTTGGTGCCGGTGCGCGCCTTGTCGTACAGCGGCGTGCCGGGCAGCGCATTGCGGTACTGGTTGAAGTACAGCAGCGAGTTGTCGCCGTAGTTGCCGATGTACGGGTTTTGCGTCCAGCCCCACGAGCCGTTCGCGTCGAGCCCGGTACCGACGTCCTGGTAGATCTTCCACGACACGCCGGCCTGTTCGAGCACCTCCGGATAGGTTGTCCAGCCGTAGCCCTTTTCCTCGTTGCCGAGCACCGGGCCGCCGCCCGTGCCGTCGTTGCCGACGTAGCCGGTCCACATGTAGTAGCGGTTCGGGTCGGTCGAGCTCGGGATCGCGCAGTGGTACGCGTCGCAGATCGTGAACGCGTCGGCGAGCTGGTAGTGGAACGGGATGTCGTCGCGCTTCAGGTACGCCATCGTCGTGGTGCCCTTGTTCGGCACCCACTGGTCGTAGCGGCCCTTGTTCCAGGCGGCGTGCATGTCCTGCCAGCCGTGCGGCAGGTCCTGCAGGAACTGCAGGCCGAGCTTGTCCGCGCCCGGGTGGAACGGCAGGAGTTCGGCCGGGCCGACCGGCTGATGGAACACCGACTTGCCGGTCGCGAGACGCAGCGGGCGCGGGTCGCCGAAGCCGCGGACACCGCGCATCGTGCCGAAGTAATGGTCGAACGAGCGATTCTCCTGCATCAGGATCACGATGTGTTCGATGTCGCGGATCGTGCCGGTACGGCGGTTCGCGGGAATGGCGAGCGCATCGCGGATCACGGGCGGGAACAGGTTCAGCGCGGCGGCGCCGGCGGTGCCGGCGGCGACGCGCAGGAAGTCACGACGGTTCGATCGGGTCATGGTCGTTATCGTGCGGTAATGGAGGGAGCCGATTGGCGGGACATGCGAAGAATGTGAGCGCGTCCGGGGCGCAGGATGCGGCTGCGCCGGTCGTGCCGCCGCGAGCATAGCGAGGATTCGGTGTCATTCATGTGAAGCCCGGAAACGTTTGCATGCGTGTTCCGGAGGAGCTTCGGCCGGTGTTGCGCCGACGAGCCTGCTTGGGGAGAGGAGGTGGTGAGGGGGCGGGGCGGCGCGTGTCGCACGCCGGTGAAACGGACGAAACGGACGCGTCAGGCGTCGGTCACCCACGCGCCGAACCATTCGCTCGGGCGCGCGATTTCATCCTGCGCGGCGACGAGTTCGAGCTCGTAGCGGCGCGCGTCGTAGGTCGCTTTCACGACCGCATGCACGGCTGCCAGCGTGTGCTCGAACGCGGCGCGCACCGAGTCGCCGCGCAGCCGGCGCGCGACGAAGATCGCGCTGGTGAGGTCGCCGACGCCGACCGGATGCCGCGGAAACGCATACAGCGGACGCTGGCCGATCCACGCTTCGGTTTCGGTGACGGCGAGCATGTTGAAGCGGTCGGCCGCGCTGTTGCGATCGTGCAGGTGCTTGACGAGGATGATCTTCGGGCCGCGGCGGATCAGTGCGCGGCACGCGTCGACGGCTTCCGCGACGGTCTCGATGCGCCGCCCGGCGAGCTTCTGCAGCTCGGTGTGATTGGGCGACATGCCGTCGGCGAGCGCCGGCATTTCCTGGACGATGAACTCCTCGACGCCGGGCTCGGGCCGGATGCCGCCCGTCTGGCCCATCGCCGGATCGCAGAAGTACCACGCATTCGGATTCATCGCCTTCACCGCGCGCACGATTTCGACCGTTGCGCGCGCCTGCGCCGGTGAGCCGACGAAGCCGGACAGCACCGCGTCGCAGCGCTTGAGCGCGCCGATCGCGGCGACGCCGTCGACGAGCTGTTCCATCTTCGCGGCGTCGATCGCGCTGCCGGCCCAGTGGCCGTACTGCATGTGATTCGACAGCTGGACAGTGTTGAGCGGCCAGACGTTGACGCCGAGGCGCTGCATCGGGAACACGGCCGCGCTGTTGCCGGCGTGTCCGTAGATGACGTGCGACTGAATGCTGAGGACGTTTTTCATGGGGTATTCGCCTACACGCGTTTCAGGGGGCACGTCACACGATACCCGAGTTCATCGCGCACGCGGAAGTCGCCCGGCCATCGAGTGTTGCGCGCCGTCGTCAGCCGACCGCGTAGAATCGCTGGGCGCGGAGCCGTCCGGCTGCCCGCGTGCATTTCCCCTTACAGTGATCGCCATGCTTTCGATTTGCAAGATGTTGTCCCTGGGGCGCGCTGCCGCGCTCGGCGCGGGCGTCGCCGCCGCATGCGCGACCGCCGTCGCGGCCACCGTCCCGGCGAGCGTCGGCAACGACGGGCCCGTATACGGCTCGCGCCTGGAAGGCTTCACGTATCCGGAGCCGGTGCACCGCTACGCGTTCGTATCGCAGCGCGAAACCCTCGAGATGATGTACATGGACGTGCAGCCGGCCCATCCGAACGGCCGTACCGTCGTGCTGCTGCACGGGAAGAACTTCTGTGCGGGGACCTGGCAGGACACGATCGGCGTGCTGAGCCGCGCCGGCTATCGCGTGGTCGCGCCGGACCAGATCGGCTTCTGCAAGTCGTCGAAGCCTGACCGCTACCAGTACAGTTTCCAGCAGCTCGCGCGCAACACGCATGCGCTGCTCGAGTCGATCGGCGTGAAATCGGCGACGATCGTCGGCCATTCGACGGGCGGGATGCTCGCGATTCGCTATGCGCTGATGTATCCGAAGGCGACCGACCAGCTCGTGCTGGTGAATCCGATCGGCCTGGAGGACTGGAAGGCCCTCGGCGTGCCGCCGCTGTCGGTCGATTACTGGTATGCGCGCGAACAGAAGACGACGGCGGACGGCATCCGCCGCTACGAGCAGTCGACCTATTACGCGGGCAAGTGGTCGCCGGCGTACGAACGCTGGGTGCAGATGCTCGCCGGCATGTATCGCGGCCCGGGCCGCGACGCGGTCGCGTGGAATTCCGCGCTGATCTACGACATGATCTTCACGCAGCCGGTGGTCTACGAACTCGGCGCGATTCGCGTGCCGACGCTGCTGCTGATCGGCGACAAGGACACGACCGCGATCGGCAAGGACGTTGCGCCGCCCGACGTGCACGCGAAGCTCGGCCACTACCCGGAACTCGCGAAGCGCACGCAGGCGGCGATTCCCGGCGCGCAGCTCGTCGAATTCCCGGCGCTCGGACATGCGCCGCAGATCCAGGATCCGGACGCGTTCCACAAGGCGCTGCTCGACGGGCTGGAGGCAGTGCACCCGCAGTGAACCGGCGGCGGGCGCGCCTGGCCGCTCAGCGGGTTTCGTTCGCGAGTTCGTCGCGGATCTGCGCGGCCAGCTCGAACGAACGCACGCGGGCGGCGTGATCGAAGATCTGCGCGGTGATGATCAACTCGTCCGCGCCCGTCTGCGCGATCCGGTCGCGCAGCTTGTCGCGCACCGTGTCGCGCGAGCCGACGGCCGCGAACGACAGCGCATGCGCGACGTTCGCGAGTTCGAACTCGCTCGCCTCGAGCACGTCGACGGGCGGCGGCAGCTTGCCGGGTGTGCCGCGACGCAAGTTGATGAACTGCTGCTGCAGCGACGTGAACAGGCGCCGCGCCTCGTCGTCGGTGTCGGCCGCGAACACGTTGACCCCGACCATCGCATGCGGCTTCGGCCACGCGGCCGACGGCCGGTATTGCGCGCGATAGAGTTCGAGTGCGCGCATCAGGTAGTCGGGTGCGAAGTGCGACGCGAACGCGAACGGCAGCCCCAGCATCGCGGCAAGCTGTGCGCTGAAGAGGCTCGAGCCCAGCAGCCACACGGGCACCTCGAGCCCCGCGCCGGGCACCGCGCGCACGCGCTGGCCGGGCACCGGCTCGGCAAAGTAGCGCAGCAGCTCGGCGACGTCGTCCGGAAACGAGTCGGCGCTGCCGATCAGGTCGCGGCGCAGCGCGCGCGACGTCGTCTGGTCGGTGCCGGGTGCGCGGCCGAGGCCGAGGTCGATGCGCCCCGGATACAGCGACGCGAGCGTACCGAACTGCTCGGCGATCACGAGCGGCGCGTGGTTCGGCAGCATGATCCCGCCCGAGCCGACGCGGATCGTCTTCGTCGCGCCGGCGACGTGACCGATCACGACGGCGGTCGCCGCGCTGGCGATGCCGGGCATGTTGTGATGCTCGGCCAGCCAGTAGCGCCGATAGCCGAGGCGCTCCGCGTGCTGCGCGAGATCGACGGTGTTGCGGAAAGCCTGCGCGGCATCGGCGCCGTCGGGAATGGGGGCAAGATCGAGTACGGAAAACGGAGTCATCGGGTGGCCTTCGAAAGGGAGGGGCGCGGTGATGCGCGTGCGCAACAGATGCCGACGATTTTGCCAAAGGGTTCCGGAACGCGCTGGCGATGCGCGGATACCCATGCGCCTTTCAGGGGTGCAAGGCAGATGGATGTGATCGTTGCAAAAATCGATCCAATCTCCAAATAATTACCAATCTCTACGGCGATTGGGCATGTCTTCGCATCGACGTACAAATTTGCACGAATCGTTTGATTTCCAAGGCTGCAATACGCCTGCAAAGCGCTTACGCTAATGTGAACGCGGGGGTGCCGAAGGGGGCGGCCGGCCGCGCAGCTTTGCTGGAATTGCACCAGTCCGTTTCGCGCGGTGCCCAAGCGCGGGGTGGCTCGGGCTGCTAAAATCCGGCCCCTGTCCATGTTGTGCCGACGCTGCCATTCGAGTCTTCCCGTATCCCGTTCGCGGATGGCGCGACGATGCGCCACGCGAAGCCGGGCATGGCCGCTTTCGGGGAATGGGCGTGCCACCCCCAATACATTGACGCTGCTGGAACAAGGAGTCGGGTCGTGCCCGCGTTCGTTGCTGCCGGAATACACAATCACGTTCAATCAGGTTCGATCGACTGCCATGGCGCCCGGGTTGGCGGGGGGCGTCGCGCATGACGCCGACCGTCACACTGCTCGACTGGCTCCTCGTCGTGTTTGCGCTTGCTGCGGCCGGCTACGCGCTCCTCGCGGCATTCGCGCCGGGGCCGCGTACGCCGCGCACCGCCGCGCGCGACGGTTTCGAGCCCGTCAGCGTGCTGAAGCCGCTGTGCGGCGCGGAGCCGCACCTGTACGAGAACCTCGCGACGTTCTGCGAGCAGCGCCATCCGCGCCATGAGGTGCTGTTCGGCGTCGCGTCGGCAGCCGATCCGGCCATCGCGGTGGTCGAGCGGTTACGGACGGACTATCCGGAATGCGACATCACGCTCGTGATCGACGCGCGCGTGCACGGCAAGAACCTGAAGGTCAGCAACCTGATCAATCTCGCCGAGCGCGCGAAATACGACCGCATCGTGATCGCGGACAGCGACATCGCGGTGCAGCCGGACTACCTCGAGCGCGTGACGGCGCCGCTCGCCGATGCGTCGGTCGGCGTCGTCACGTGCCTGTATCATGCGCGCAGCGTCGGCGGGTTCTGGACGCGCATCGGCGCGCAGTTCGTCGACGCGTGGTTCGCGCCGTCGGTGCGAATCACGCACCTCGGCCGCTCCAGCCGCTTCGGTTTCGGTGCGACGCTCGCGCTCACGCGCGACACGCTCGAGCGCGTCGGCGGTTTTCTCGCACTGAAGGACGAGCTGGCCGACGATTTCTGGCTTGCCGAGCTGCCGCGCCGCCTCGGGCGGCGCACCGTGCTGTCGGAGGTCGACGTCGCGACCGACGTGATCGAGCCGTCGTTCGGGCCGCTCTGGCATCGCGAGACGCGCTGGCTGCGCACGATCCGTTCGCTGAACCCGGGCGGCTTCGCGTTCCTGTTCATCACGTTTACCGCGCCTTGGCTTGCGATCGGCGCGGCGCTCGCGCTGCGACTCGATGGCACCTTCGCCGGCACCCTGGCCGGTGGGGCGGCCGTCGTGGGCGCGTTCGGGCGGCTCGTGCTGCACGCGCGCGGCGAGGACGGCTGGCGCGCGTTCTGGCGCGACCTGCCGCTCATCGCGGTGCGCGACACGCTGCTCGCGCTCGAATGGCTCGCGGCCGTGTTCGGCACGCACGTGGTGTGGCGCGGCGCGAGGATGACGGTCGTCGGCGGCGAGCGCGCGACGGCGGCCGTGGAAGGCGGCGACGGCCGCTGACGTACGTCAGCGGCGCAGGACATCCGGGAGCAGCGGCGAACCCGCTGCCCACCGAATCCGGCCCGAAGGCCGAGACGCGCCGCGCGGCCACGCCGCGCGACGCGACATGACAGAGAGGCGGGCGCCGGCAGGGCGGCCCGCGGGTGATTGACTGAATCGTTGAAACGAATCGAACTATGCAGGCTACCGGAGCATTCATGAAAACGCTGTTCTTGCAGGCCCCTTCTTATGACGGCTTCGACGGCGGAGCCGGTTCGCGCTACCAGGCGAAGCGCGAGATCCGTTCCTTCTGGTACCCGACGTGGCTTGCGCAGCCGGCCGCGCTCGTGCCGGGCAGCCGCGTCGTCGACGCGCCGGCTGACGGCCTGTCGGTCGAAGAGACGTTGAAGATCGCGAACGACTACGACCTCGTGATCATCCACACGAGCACGCCGTCGTTCCCGACCGATGCGATGTTCGCGCAGGATCTCAAGAAGATGAAGCCGTCGATGCTGGTCGGCATGGTGGGCGCGAAGGTGATGGTCGATCCGCACAACTCGCTCACGGCAAGCGAGGCAATCGACTTCGTGTGCCGCGAGGAATTCGACTACACCTGCAAGGAAATCGCCGAAGGCAAGCCGTTCCCGCAGATCAAGGGTTTGAGCTGGCGCGCGAAGGACGGCTCGATCGAGCACAACGAAGCGCGGCCGATCCTCGAGAACATGGATGAACTGCCGTTCGTCGCGCCCGTCTACAAGCGCGACCTGAAGATCGACAATTACTTCATCGGCTACCTGAACTATCCGTACGTATCGATCTACACGGGCCGCGGCTGCAAGTCGCGCTGCACCTTCTGCCTGTGGCCGCAGACGGTCAGCGGCCATCGCTACCGCACGCGCTCGGTCGAGAACGTGCTCGCGGAAGCGAAGTGGATCCGCGACAACATGCCGGAAGTGAAGGAGCTGATGTTCGACGACGACACCTTCACCGACGACCTGCCGCGCGCCGAAGCCATCGCCATCGGCCTGGGCAAGCTCGGCATGACGTGGTCGTGCAACGCGAAGGCGAATGTGCCGTACAAGACGCTGAAGGTCATGAAGGAAAATGGCCTGCGCCTGCTGCTGGTCGGCTTCGAATCCGGCGACGACCAGATCCTCGTGAACATCAAGAAGGGCGTGCGCACCGATTTCGCGCGCCGCTTCAGCGCGGACTGCAAGAAGCTCGGCATCAAGATCCACGGCACCTTCATCCTCGGCCTGCCGGGCGAGACGCAGGAAACCATCAAGAAGACGATCGAGTACGCGAAGGAAATCAATCCGCACACGATCCAGGTGTCGCTCGCCGCGCCGTATCCGGGCACGACGCTGTACAAGCAGGCCGTCGAAAACGGCTGGATGGAAGAGAACAAGACCATCAACCTGGTGAGCAAGGAAGGCGTGCAGCTCGCGGCGATCGGCTATGCGCACCTGTCGCGCGACGAGATCTATCACCACCTCGAGCAGTTCTATCGCCAGTTCTACTTCCGTCCGTCGAAGATCTGGGAAATCGTTCGCGAGATGCTGACGAGCTGGGACATGATGAAGCGCCGTCTGCGCGAAGGTGTCGAGTTCTTCCGCTTCCTGCGCGCGCACGAGGCCTGATTCGTGACGACGCAGCGGGCAGCGCGGTCGCTGATCTTCACCGCGGACGATTTCGGGCTGCACCCGCGCGTGAACGCGGCGGTCGAGCGCGCGCATCGCGACGGCGTGCTGAACGCCGCGAGCCTGATGGTCGGCGCGCCGGCCGCGCAGGATGCGATCGATCGCGCGCGGCGGCTGCCGTCGCTCGCGGTCGGCCTGCATCTGGTGCTCGCGGACGGCCCGGCCACGCTGCCCGCGCATGAAATACCCGCGCTCGTCGGCCCCGACGGGCGGTTCGGCGATGCGATGGCGAAGGACGGCTGTCGCTTCTTCTTCCTGCCGCACGTGCGTGCGCAGCTGCGCCGCGAAATCCGCGCGCAGTTCGACGCATTCGCGGCGAGCGGCTTGCCGCTCGACCACGTGAATGCGCACAAGCATTTCCACCTGCATCCGACCGTGCTGTCGATGATCGTCGAGATCGGCCGCGACTACGGGCTGCGTGCGGTGCGCCTGCCGTACGAAACGAGCGCGCCTGCGCTGCTCAAGCCGTGGATCGCGCTCGTGCGCGCGCGGCTCGACCGTGCCGGGCTCGCGCACAACGACTACGTGGTCGGGATCGAACATACGGGCGCGATGGACGAGGCCGTGCTGCTCGACGCGCTCGCGTCGCTGCCGCCCGGTGTCGGCGAGATCTACTGCCA
Organism: Burkholderia sp. WTPI3; assembly: GCF_021483755.1. Taxonomy (NCBI): domain Bacteria; kingdom Pseudomonadati; phylum Pseudomonadota; class Betaproteobacteria; order Burkholderiales; family Burkholderiaceae; genus Burkholderia; species Burkholderia sp. WTPI3. The sequence continues at coordinate 77,739 of NZ_JAGIXF010000027.1, forward strand.
TCCGGCCGAGGCCGGCGACGGCCCGATCACGCCGACGATGGCCGCTTACCGTCCGGTCGACGAGCTCGACGCGCTGCTGTCGCCGCGCGTCGCGGCCGCGCTGAAGACGGCCGGCGTCGCGACCGGCGGGTTTGCGGATGTGTTCGGCCAGGGGGCCGCGCACCGCGGGGCGCGTACGTCGCACGAACCGGGGGCGCAGCCGTCATGACCAAGTGGATCAAATGGCTCGGCTGGCCGATCGGCATCGGGATCCTGCTCGCGCTGGGCCTGCACGAGGGCATCGGCGACGTGTCGCAGATGCTCGAGCGCGCGGGTTACGCGCTGCTCTGGCTCGTGCCGTTTCACGCGCTGCCGCTGCTGCTCGATGCGTACGCGTGGCATCAGTTGCTCGATCGTCGCGCGTCGCTGTCGTTCCTGTGGTGGATCGCGACCGTGCGCGAGGCCGTGAACCGGCTGCTGCCCGTGGTCGGGATCGGCGGCGAGCTGGTCGGAATCCGGATGGCGCGCTGGCAGGTGCCCGACGCGAGCCGCGTGACCGCGTCGGTGATCGTCGAGGTGCTGGTGACGATCGTCGTCCAGTATGCGTTCGCCTCGCTCGGCCTCGTGCTGCTGCTGGCGACCACGCACGACATGGGCGGCGGCACGATCGGTCTCGCGCTGCTGCTCACGTTGCCGCTGCCGGTGCTCGGCGTCGTGCTGATGCGTCGCGGCGGCGTGTTCCATGCGATCGAGCGGTTCGCGGGGCGCCTGCTCGGCGATTCGCACCGGTTGCTGCAGGGCGTCGACGGCCGGCGGCTCGATGGCGACATCGATGCGCTGATGTCGCGCACGGGCCTGCTGTTCAGCGCGTTCTTCTGGCAACTGGCCGGCTACGTGCTCGGCTCGCTCGAAATTTACTGGGCGCTCGCGCTGCTCGGTCATCCGGTGTCGATCGGCGGCGCCGTCGCGATCGAAGCGATGACGCAGGCCGTGCGGCATGCGGCGTTCATGGTGCCGGGCGGCCTCGGCGTGCAGGAGGCGACCGTCGTGCTGCTCGCGCAGATGTTCGGCGTCGACCGCGAGGCGGCGCTGTCGCTCGCGCTGGTCAAGCGCGGCCGCGAGGTGCTGTTCGGCTGCCTCGCGCTCGGTTCGTGGCAGCTTGCCGAACTCGTGCGTACGCGCCGCAGCATCGGGGTGCTCTCGGCACCGCCGCGCACCCCGCAGCCGGCGGCCCGCGAGGCCGAGGTCCGGACCGAAACGACGCATTGAAACCGAGACGGGCCGCGCGCCCGTCTCGCGCTTTTGGCGTGGCGCGAGTATCCTTGCCGCGTGTTTTCTCGACGCGCATTTCCTCCGATGATTTTCCGTTTCCGGCTGTTTTCCGTGACGATGCTGGCCGCCGCGCTGGCGCTGACCGGGTGCGACGACAAGCAAGGCCATCTCGACGTGCAACGTATCAGGGATTTTTTCACCGCGATCAAGCCGGCGCCGCTGCTGCTCAAGGGGCTGAAGGTCGGCGTATCGACCGAAGAGGACGTGCGCGGCACGATGGGCAAGCCCGAGACCGAGCGCGTATTCACGGATGGCTCGAAGCGTCTCGAGTATCCGCGCGGCCCGATGGGCAACCAGACGTGGTTTGTCGATCTCGACGCGAACGGGCGCTACACGGGCGCGACGCAGGTGCTGACCGCCGAGAATTTCGCGAAGGTGCGCCCCGGGATGAACGAGGATGAGGTGCGGCGCCTGCTCGGCAAGCCGGGCGACATCGCGCAGTACCCGCTGAAACCGGAGACGGTGTGGAGCTGGCGCTGGCTCGAGGACGGCGTCAACACCGACGCGTTCTTCAATGTCCATTTCGGCCCGGATGGACTTGTCTATACGACTTCGCGCTCCGACATCCTGAAGGGGCGGTAAATACCGCCTTCGTCGCTATATCGAAAAAGCGACCGGAAAATTGCAAAAAGCCCGCTTCCCCGCCCGTTATCGGACTGTCAGGAAGCGGCTTTTTTCCTTTCGAAACAGCGATGTAGGCGATGCCTGCAAATGACGGGACGAATTGTTGCGACGCAGCAATCGTGCGCACGGTGATTTGAGGCAATCAATTTCGCTTGCGACTATCCGCGTCAGCCCGGCGTGGGACAGGTTATCCGCGCCGGTGTCCAATCAACACTGGAGACGCGCGTGTTCCTTTACGGCTTTGGTCCTGTCCTATGGGCCGGCACCGTGCAGACCATCGAGCTGTCGGTGCTGTCGCTCGCCGCTGCGGTGGCGCTGGGGCTGATCGGCGCGGTGGCGAAGCTGTCGCACAACCGGGTGCTGCGAGCGATCGCGACCGGCTATACGACGCTGATCCGCTCGGTACCCGACCTCGTCCTGATGCTGCTGTTGTTCTACAGCATTCAGATCTGGCTGAACCAGTTCACCGACTTCGTCGGCTGGGACCAGATCGACATCGATCCGTTCGTTGCCGGCGTGCTGACGCTCGGCTTCATCTACGGTGCGTACTTCACCGAGACGTTCCGCGGCGCGTTTCTGTCCGTGCCGCGCGGCCAGCTCGAGGCGGGCGCCGCTTACGGGATGAGCGGGTTGCGCGTATTCGTGCGGATCATGTTCCCGCAGATGATGCGCTTCGCGCTGCCGGGCATCGGCAACAACTGGCAGGTACTCGTGAAGGCGACCGCGCTGGTGTCGATCATCGGTCTCGCGGACGTCGTGAAGGCCGCCCAGGATGCCGGCAAGAGCACGTTCAACATGTTCTTCTTCATCCTCATCGCGGCGCTGATCTACCTTGCGATCACCACCGTTTCCAACCTCGTGCTGATCCAGCTCGAGAAGCGTTACTCCATGGGCGTGCGGCACGCAGAACTATGATCGAGATCCTCCAGGAATTCGGCCAGGCGTTCCTTTACTGGGACGGCCAGCGCCTCTCCGGCCTTGCGGTGACGCTGTGGCTGCTCGTCGCGTCGATTTCGCTCGGCTTCGTGTGTGCGGTGCCGCTCGCGGTCGCGCGCGTCTCGAAGAAGAAGTGGGTGTCGATGCCGGTGCGCCTCTACACGTACGTGTTCCGCGGCACGCCGCTCTACGTGCAGTTGCTGCTGATGTATACCGGCATGTACAGCCTCGAGTTCGTGCGCTCGCACTCGCTGCTCGACGCGTTTTTCCGCAGCGGTTTCAACTGTGCGATTCTCGCGTTCGCGCTGAACACCTGTGCGTACACGACCGAGATCTTCGCCGGCGCGATTCGTGCGATTCCGCACGGCGAGGTCGAGGCGGCGCGTGCCTACGGGATGTCGCCGTTCACGATGTATCGCCGCGTGATCCTGCCGTCGGCGCTGCGCCGTGCGCTGCCGCTGTACAGCAACGAGGTGATCCTGATGCTGCACGCGACCACCGTCGCGTTCACGGCGACCGTGCCCGACATTCTGAAGGTCGCGCGCGACGCCAATTCCGCGACCTACATGGCGTTCCAGTCGTTCGGGATCGCCGCGCTGATCTATCTTGCGGTATCGTTCGCACTCGTCGCGGCATTTCGCCGGGCGGAGCGCCACTGGCTCGCGTATCTCGCGGCCGGCCGTCATTGATTTCACTTCGAGGAGAGCCAGTTGGCCGAGATCACTCAAACGAGCGCGTCCGCTTCCACCAAGCTTGCCGCGGTCGACATTCACAAGCGCTATGGCGATAACGAGGTGCTCAAGGGCGTGTCGCTGAACGCGAAGGCCGGCGACGTCATCAGCATCATCGGCGCGAGCGGGTCGGGCAAGAGCACGTTCCTGCGCTGCATCAATTTTCTCGAGCGGCCGAATGCGGGGCAGATCGTCGTCGACGGCGAGACCGTGCGCACGAAGGCCGACCGTGCCGGTGCGCTGGAGGTTGCCGATCACAAGCAGTTGCAGCGCATCCGCACGAAGCTTGCGATGGTATTCCAGCACTTCAATCTGTGGGCGCACATGAACGTGCTCGAGAACGTGATGGAAGCGCCGGTGCATGTGCTCGGCATCCCGAAGAAGGAGGCCGAGGAGCGCGCGCGCGAATATCTCGAGAAGGTCGGCCTCGCGCCGCGCGTCGAGAAGCAGTATCCGTCGCATCTGTCGGGTGGCCAGCAGCAGCGTGTCGCGATTGCGCGTGCGCTTGCGATGCATCCGGATGTGATGCTGTTCGACGAGCCGACGTCGGCGCTCGATCCGGAGCTCGTCGGCGAAGTGCTGAAGGTGATGCAGAAGCTTGCCGAGGAAGGTCGCACGATGATCGTCGTGACGCACGAGATGGGTTTTGCGCGCAACGTGTCGAACCACGTGATGTTCCTGCATCAGGGGCGGACCGAGGAAGAGGGCGATCCGAAGGAGGTGCTGGTGCGTCCGCAGAGCGAGCGTCTGCAGCAGTTCCTGTCGGGCAGTCTCAAGTAACGCGCGGGGCGGGTTTCATACGTGGTACCGGTGTCTCGTCCCGCAGGCGCCACCCGCACGACGCAGGTGGCGATCGTTGCATTGCCGCCCGTGTCGATGTCGGGTGTGGGTCCGATCGTCGATGCGTTGAATCTCGCGAACGAGATCGACGGGCGGTTGCTGTATCGCTGGCAGGTGTGTTCGTGGGACGGGCGGCCGGTGCCGCTCGCCGGCGGTGCGCAGTGGCATGCCGATGCGGCGTTCAACGATGCGATCGCGTGCGACTGGCTGATCGTCGTGTCGGAGCGGTTTCAGCAGTTTGCCGATTACCGGTTGTTTCTCGCGAGTCTTGCGCGGGTCGGGCAGCGTACGCCGGTCGTGACCGGCATTCACCATGGCGTGTGGTGGCTCGCGATGGCCGGGCAGCTTTCCGGGTATCGCGTGAGCGTGAACTGGGAGACGTATCAGCAGTTCGCCGAGCAGTTCGAGCGCTCGATCGTCACGCAGCAGATCTTCGAGATCGATCGCGATCGGGCGACCTGTGCGGGTGGGCAGGCCACCGTCGATTTCATGCTGGCCATGATCGGCCGGGAGCATGGCGTCGATCTCGCGGAGCGGATTGCCGATGCGCTTGGCGCCGGCACGCTGCGCAGCGGCGAGGAGCGGCAGCGGATTCCTTTCGTGACTGCGCCGGGCGAGCGGCATCCTCGGCTCAACGATGCGTTGCTGCTCATGGAGGCCAATATCGAGGATCCTCTGACTACCGACGAGATCGCCGGGCTGGTCGGCGTTTCGCGCCGACAGTTGGAGCGGCTCTTTCGGCAGTATCTCGGGGCGATGCCCTCCAAGTATTACCTCAATCTCAGATTGCTCAAGGCCAGGACTCAGCTGCAGCGGACCAGCAAGTCGGTGGTGCAGGTCAGTCTTGCTTGCGGGTTTTCTTCTGCTGCACACTTTTCCAATGCCTACCGCG
>NZ_JAGIXF010000028.1:0-80223 GCF_021483755.1 Burkholderia sp. WTPI3
GGGCGGGTCGGGGCGGCAGGGGGGCGGGATAATGGCGGGCGTGCCGGACGTATCGGAATTTCCGAGCCGAACGTGGAGCCGCCTGCAGGCGCGACTGTGGAAGGAAGCGAACCCCGAACTGCTGACCTACGCTCCGGGCGGCGGCTACCGGCCGCTGCGCCGCGCACTGGCCGACTACCTGCGCGTCGCGCGCTCGGTCAAATGCTCGCCGGACCAGGTGATCATCACGACCGGCATCCACCAGTCGATCGACCTCGCGGTGCGACTGCTGTCCGACATCGGCGATCGTGCGTGGGTCGAAGAGCCGTGCTACTGGGGCGTACGCAGCGTGCTGCAGGCGACCGGCCTCACGCTCGCACCGGTGCCGGTCGACGACGAGGGGATCGATCCGCGCGCGAGCGACATGCAGCATCCGCCGCGGCTCGTGCTCGTCACGCCGTCGCACCAATATCCGCTCGGCATGGTGATGAGTCTCGCGCGACGCCGGATGCTGCTCGAATACGCGCGTCAGCACCGCTGCTGGATCATCGAGGACGACTACGACAGCGAATTCCGCTATGGCAGCCGGCCGCTCGCGTCGCTGCAGGGGCTCGACGACGGCGGCCGCGTGATCTACGTCGGCAGCCTGGGCAAGATGCTGTTCCCCGGCCTGCGGATGGGCTACATGGTGGTCCCCGAGCATCTGGTCGACACATTCCGCACCGGACTGTCGGAGCTGTACCGCGAGGGCCAGCTGATGCAGCAGGCCGTGCTCGCCGAATTCATCATGGACGGGCACCTGACTTCGCACGTCAGGCGCATGCGCACGCTGTACGGCGAGCGCCGGCAATTGCTGATCGACGCGATCCGCGCCCGCTTCGGCGACGCGCTGCCCGTGATGGGCGACGAGGCCGGCCTGCATCTGGTGCTCGGCCTGCCCGACACGTGCGACGATCGCGTCGTCACGCAGAGCGCGTTCGACGCGGGCGTGATCGTGCGCCCGCTCACGAGCTACTACAGCCGCATGGACACCGCACGGCGCGGGCTGCTGCTCGGCTATGCGTGCGTCGCGCACGAAGGGATCGGCCCCGCGTTCGACACGCTCGCGCAAACCATCGAGCAGCATCTGCCGCGGCGCTTCACGCGTGCGGCATGACCGTGCGCGTCAGTTCGCGCCGCCCGCGCCGCGGTCGAGCGAGGCCGCGCGCACCGCTTCACCGGGCCTGGTGAACACGCGTTGCCGCAGTGCTGCAATCTGCGCGTCGCGGTCCTGCGGCGCCAGCCCGGCTGAGTCGATCTGCGCGCGCTGCGCCGCATAGTCGGCGTAGCGGCTCTGCCAAGATGCATCGTCCTGCTGCATCTGCGCGACCCGTGCGGCGGCCTCCGGGCCCAGTGTCTGTGTCAGTTGCGCGCGCATCGCGTCCGGCGTCGCCCCGCTTTTCTGCAACTGTGTGATCTGGTCGATTGCGGCGCGCTGCTGATCGATCCGCTGCTGCGCCGCCCGCTCGTCCGCCGGGATCTGCTGCGCGAGCGCCGCGAGCCGCTCGGCCTTCTGCGCATCCGTCAGCGTGCGGTCCTGCATGATCTTCAACCGCGCGAGATCGTGGCGCTGCCTCCATTGCTCCGCCCCGAAGAACGGCGTGCTCCAGTCGCCGAGCGTTCGGTATGCGATCGACGCGCGCTGGTCGAGTGCGAGTTGCAGCGCGCCGAGATCGGACTTGTCGACCGCGCCCGCATCCGGCAGTTTCGCGAGCGCATCGAGATACGCACGATACCGGTGCCAGACGTCGAGCGCTTCGGGCTGCGCGACCGTGCCGTCGAGCTGCGCGGCGATCTCGCGCACGACGAGCGCATCGAGCGCGGCCGCGCTCAGGTCGCTCTGCGCGGTCAGGCAGTAGTCGAAGAAATCGCGCACCGAGCGCGACTTCGCAAGATGGCCTCCGGCATCGAGCGGCAGCCGCGGCGCACTCGAACCGGCGAGCGGTGCCGGCAGGCCCGCGCTCGCCGGCACCGCGGCCTGCGGCGCGGCGGCCGCGCCACCAAGCGCCGCCGCCACCGCCGACGAGGGCGTGGCAGCAGCGCCGCGATGCGATGCCGCACCGTTCCAGATCGCCGCTCCGGCAATCGCCGCGAGCCCCACCGCCCCGTAGAGCGCAACGCGCCGCGCGAGCGGCGCGCGTCCTTCACGTGCCATCATCGATCACACGCCCGCGAGCTTCAGCCGGTTCGCATGCGTGCGGATCACCGCGACCGGATCCTCCGCGTACGCGCCGCGCACGCCGAGCAACTGGTTGATCTCGTCGAGGTGGTTCCACTTGTAATTCGTGCCGAGCACCTTCCCGTACAGTGCGCTGCACTTCGACACCAGCCCGTCGTTCTGGCCCGAGCCGCGATTGATCATCACCGTGCCGGTGCCGAGCAGCGCGAGCGTCGACAGATCGAGCGCGTTGGCCGGGTCGATCAACGGAATCGTGCTGGTATCCGTCGCCCCCGTGACGCCGAACGCGGAGATCGTCGGCTGGATCGCCGTGCCGGCCCACGAATACAGCAGATGCGTGTTGCCGCCGACCGTCTCCGTCGGCGCGCCCGTCTGGCAACTGCCTGGAGCACCGAGGCCGGCGCTCGGATAATTCCGGTTGTACGTGGCGGCCTGGGCGGTCGTCAGCGTCGTCAACGCGGCAAGCGCATCCTGGTCGGTGTTGTGGTTGCTGCTCGTCAGGATCCCGAACACATTGACGAACGCGGCGATCACCGACGACGACAGGCCGGTCGGATCGTTCGCGAGCACGCTCTGCACGAAGTCGGCGAACTCGGAGCCGCGATGCGGCGTGCCGATCGTCGTCACCGACGCGACGAGATCGGGCGCCACCGCGGCGACATAGCGCGACGTGAGGCCACCCTGGCTGTGGCCGATCAGGTTCACCTTGGTCGCGCCCGTCGCGGCGAGCACCGTCTTCACGTATGCGAGCAGCTGTTCGCCGCGCCCGTTCGGGCCGTCGTCGCTCTGGAAACCCGACAGGTTCGCGACATAGACGTTCGCACCGTGCTGCTGCAAGTCCTCCTGGATGCCGTACCAGTACTCGAGCACGCCCGCGTACTTGTCGGTGCCGGTAAGCCCGTGCACGAGGATGATCGGATAGCGCGTCGCCGCATAGTTGTCCACCGGCGCGATTGCCGCCATCGCCGTGTGCGCCGTCGCGAGCGTCATCGCCGCGGTCGTCCCGACGAACGGCGCGACGCTCATCGCGCATGCCACTGCCCCTGCCACCACCCTGGAACGCATCGATCTGGCCATGCATGTTCTCCTGATTATTGTGCTGCCGGTGCGAATGAGATCGGATCGACGCGCACGATGCGTTGCAGGCGCCGCGTGCGTCGAATGCGGGAGTGAATCACGAGTCGCGAACGTTTGCGCCCCGACTAGATACGGTTCTCTAATCGGTTGACGCGCCCCGCCCGTTCAGGCGGGGCCGCGTTCGTACGCGCGCATGCTGCATCGCACATGCGCGACAGGCGTTACAGCTTCGCGCTCACGCGCACCCATGCGGTGCGCCCCGGCTCCATCACCGGCGCGTTCGCCGGATAGCCGAAGCCCGCGTTGCCGGCCAGGTTCAAATGCTCGGCATAGGCCTTGTTCAAAACGTTATCGACACCGACCGAGACCTGCACCTTCTTGCTGACGTTGTACTGCGCGTGCAGCGACAGCACGCCGAACCCGGCGCTCGGGCCGAAGTCCTTGCCGACCACGTTGCCCTCATTCAGTGCATAGCGATGCTGCGGCGCAACGACTCGCCACAGGCCGCCGGCCGACCATGCGCCACGCGTGTATTCGAGCCCGACGCGCGCCTCGAGCGGCGGCATCTGCGGCAACGGCCCGCCGCTCGTCGCGTTGCGCCCCCACGCATAGGCGAGCGACGTCTCGACGCGCAGCGGCGCGACCGGCCGCCACGACACGCCTGCTTCGCCGCCCATGATCTGCGCGTTGACGTTGGTCGCCTGCGTGGTCGGGCCCATCATCCCGGCCGCGTAGTTGAACAGGATGAAGTCCTGCACATAGCCGGCATAGGCCGACACCCACGCGTCGAAGCGGTCGCTCTTGTACTGCGCGCCGATGTCGATCTGCGTGGTCTTCTCCGGCTGTACCGCGGAAAACGCATTGATCGAGCCGGCCGGCCCGCGCTGCGCAGAGAACAGCTCCCAGTAGTCGGGATAGCGTTCTGCGTGACCGACCCCGGCGTACCAGGTAACGGGCAGCGACGCGAGATCTCGCTCATAGCGCATGAAACCGCTCGGCAGCACGCGCGCGCGATCGTCATCGAAAGTCGGGTTCGGCTTGTTCATCATCATCCCGCTCGTGGTCGCACGCTTGTCGCGCGCGCTCGCGTAGTCGACCCGTGCGCCGCCAATCACGCGCGACGCGTCGTCCGCATACCAGGTCAGCTCGCCGAACGCGCCCGCGTTCCACATCGTCGCCTGCGCATTCCACGGCTGATCGCCGTAGTTCTGTCGCCCCATCGCCGAGCGCGCGTCGAGCCGGTTCGATTGCGCATCGACGCCGGTCACGAGCTTGAAGTCGTCGCCGATGCGGAACGTCGCCGCTGCGCGCACGCCGAGCGTGCGGCGCCGCACTTCGGACGCCATGCGCATCGGCATGCTGCTGGTCGGATCGGGCTGCCGCAGCGTGTAGTTGTCCATCACGTGGTCGGCTTCGTTGTAGTACACGCGCGCCTCGATCCGGTCGAGCACGTCGCCGAGATGGCGCTTCTCGAACGACAGACCAAACGTCTCGCGACGAAAATGCGCGCCGTCCATCCCGCGTCCCGCATAACGCGCGTAGCCGTCGCCGGCGCCGGCCGTCAGTTCGACGCGCGTGTGATCGTCGGGCGTCCAGCCGAGCGCCGCGTCCGCGTTCCACTTGTCCCACTGCGACGGCACAGTATTGCCGTTGCCGTCCTTGTAGTCCTGCGCGTGCGCATGGTTCGCGGTCACGCGGCCGTACCCATCCGGCGTGCCTGCCGTCACATCGACGTTCTGATCGTTGCGGCCGAACGAGCCGCCGATCACGCTGCCCTCGAAACGCATGCCGGGCCGCTCGAAGCGCGGCGTCACGCGTTCGAACAACACGGTGCCGGCCGATGCGCCGGGACCGTACAGCACGGTCTGCGGCCCCTTCACGACCGTAACCTTGTCGTAGCTTTCGGGCGCGATATACGAAGTCGGCGCGTCCATCCGGTTCGGGCACGCGCCGAGCGTCGGCAGCCCGTTCGCGAGAATGTTCAGCCGCGAGCCGAACATCCCGCGCAGCACCGGGTCGCCGTTGGTCCCGCCGCTGCGGATCGACGTGAAGCCGGGGATCGTCTTCAGATAATCCGCCCCGTCGCTCGCCGGCAGCGGCTGGCGCGGCGTCTTCGGATCCGTGACGACGACGAGCGGTGTCGTCAGCGGCGACGCGACGATCTCGACGGGCGGCAGCAGCACGGTCGCGTCGTCGGTCGGCGTACCGGCCGCGCTCGCGGGTTCAGCGGCAGCCGCCGCGGTCATTGCGCTGACGGCCAGCGCGGGAACGGTGAGTTTCAGCATTTGCGGCACGCGCCGCTTACGGGAATGGCGCGGCGCCGTCGGCGCGCGCAACGAGAAAGTGTTCATGGATCGAATGCCCGAGTGACGCCCTCCACGCGGTCTCGACGGACCGCACGGATATCGGCGATGAAAAAAACGGAAGACAGCGCGTCAGGCGCGCTCGGGCGGTGCGCGCGGATACGCGCGCGGATAGCGATCTTCGCGCGCCGCGGCGGCATGCAGTGCGGCGGCGGAAACGGTCGTGACGGAGACGAGAGCGAACGATGCAGCAGCCGGGCCGCCGCTCGCGGGACTGTGCGCGAAGAATGCGCAGTATCCGCATGCATCGAGATGCAACGCATGGTCGTGCGCGCTGACCGCACCGGCCGACCGGTGCGCGCCATGCTCTGCACTGCAGACGATTGCATCGGGCGTCGCCGCCTGTGCGATACGCCACTGCGACACCAGCGGCGCCGCGATCGCGATCCAGATCGCGAACACGCCGAGCCAGGCGGTCAAGTGACGATGTCGATGCAACATGCGCGGCAGTGCGTAAGAGAAATGTAAAAACAGCCGAGATGTTACAGAATGTTCGGTGCGATAGCCAGCCGTACGGACCGGTAAACGGCCCGGGGGCGCATGGTTGTCAACACAACCATGCGCCCCCGGAGCTGCAGCGTGGCGTCAGCGTGCGGCGATCACACCATGCGCCGCAGCACGTCGTCGCGCCGGATGAAATGGTGATAGAGCGCGGCCAGCGCATGCAGGCCGATCACGAAGTAGAACGCATTGCCGATCAGTTCGTGCGCTTCCTTGATCGTCGGCCGCAGCGCCTTGTCCGGGCCGAACAGCGTGAACGACACGCCGATCCAGTCGAGCGACACGGGCTTACCGCCCATGTTAACCATCATGATGCCGAGCAGCGGCTGCGCGATGATGAACACGTACAGCGCGAAATGCGCGAGCTTCGACAGCCACTTCAGCAGCGTCGCCTGCGGGATGGCTTCCGGCACGCGGCTGACCGCCCGCCACAGCACGCGCAATACCGACAGCACCAGCACGAACGTACCGGCCAGAAGGTGCACGTTCATCCAGAACACGCGACTGTCGCTGCCTTTCGGCCCGCGAATCTCGATGGCCAGGTAGGCCAGCGCCACCAGCAGAAAGATGGCCCAGTGAAAGAAGATCGCAGGCGAGCTGTAGCGCGTCTGTTTCGCAAGGATGTTTCTCATGCTTGGTCTCGTGTTTCTCGTGTTGTATTCGGGGAAAGCGCGCCGCGGCTGGCCTGGGCCGGGCGGCTGCCCCGATTGTAGCCGTCCGTGTGTCCACTGTTGCGCGACCGAATCAAATAACTGGAGAAACGGTGCTGCCCCGCCGCACGCCGGCATATGGAAAATCCGCATCGCGCGCGCGGACGGCTGTGGCACGATGAAGCTTTGGTGCGACGTCGCGCGGCCGTCATGAGCAAAGCGTTCTTCGTTGCAGCCTATCGGCTGATTGCCGCGTTGCTCGCGGTATCCACCACGCTGCACAGCATCGCGAACTACTGGTCCATGCCGAGCTTTCATCTCGGCAACTATCTCAGCTACTTCACGCAACTGAGCAGCCTCTACGCGGCCGCGGTGCTGGCCGCGGGGCTGCGGCGCATCGCGCGCCCGGGCTCGGCCCGCTACGAATCGATGCGCGGCGCCGCCGTGCTGTACATGCTGATCACCGCGATCGTCTACGCGCTGCTGCTCGCGCGGCTCGATGCGCTGCGCCACATCACGCCTGCCTTCAACAACTGGGTATTGCACCGGATCGTGCCGCTCGTGATGCTTTGCGACTGGCTGTACGTGGAGCCGCGCTCGCCGATCGCGCGGCGCAGCGCGTTCGCGTGGCTCGGCTTTCCGCTCGTCTATCTCGGCTATACGCTCGTGCGCGGCGCGCTGGAGAACTGGTATCCGTACCCGTTCGTCGATCCGCGTCCGCACGGCTACCTGCCGGTGGCAATCCAGTGCTCGTTGATTGCGCTCGGCGCGGCGGGACTTGCGCTCGGAATCCGCTGGCTCGGCAATCATGCGAGACAGTCCGGCGCCGCGACGCTCAAGGAAGGGTGAAGACGGGAGCGTGTGCGCCGCATGGCGCACACGTCGTGATGCGGTCGGTCAGCCGCCGTTGCGCGGCAGGAAGTTCATCGGATCGACGACCTTGCCGTTCTGCCGGACTTCGAACTCGAAAGTGGCGCGGCCGCTTGCGTCGGTCCCCATCTCGGCGACCGGCTGGCCCGCGCGCACTGCGTCGCCTTCGCTGACGAGCAGCTTGCCGTTGTGCCCGTAGGCCGTGATAAGCCCGTTGTCATGCTTCAGGATCACGAGCGGCCCGTAAGCCTTCACGCCCGACCCGGCATACACCACGCGCCCGTTTGCCGCTGCGCGCACCGAATGATCGGGCCCCGATGCGGCGATCACGACGCCGCGCGTCCTGCCGGCCGTAAACGACGTCACGACGCTGCCCGTGGCCGGCCATGCGAGCGAGCCTGGTTGTGCGACGGACGTGGACGGCTGCCCGAGCGACGTCGCGGCAGGCGGCGGCGCGACGCGCAGCACCTGGCCCGGCGACACGGCATCGGTGGGCGCCATGTGGTTCCAGGTGGCGACGTCCTGCACGCGCTGCCCGTAGGCGGCCGCGATGCCCGCGAGCGTGTCGCCCGGATTCACGCGGTAATAGCCGGCGATCACGCCCGGCGTGGCGACCGACGTCGGCGTCGACGGGCGCACCGGCTGCCAACTGTCGGTCCACGGCGTCATCGTACAGCCCGTCAACGCGGCGGCCGCGACGACGAGCGCCGCCTGCGGCAGCCAGCGCGCCAGGGAATCGTGGATCGGAATATTTTTTTTCAAGGGTCCTCCCGGAGTTGCGTCGTCGCGCCGCCCACCGCCCCCCGGCGCGCGACGCACGATGTCCGGCCAAAAAGCCGGACCGACCAGTATCCGACCGCTGTCGCGGCCGTCAGTTTCCACAGCGGAACGTCGACGCGAACGGGCTCACCGGCCCCTTTTTCGCGTCGCTCCGATCGGCAAAGATACCATTTGTCGCGCTCAGGACCGCGGCAAGCACGCGTTCCGGCAACATTCTTGCGGCGCCGCGCACGGGTGCCGGCGGCGCGCAAGCCGCGCCCGGCGGGCTTGCGCCGCACCGCGAGGCCGCGGCAGTCGGCGTCGAACTACCCGCCGTCACCCGGCCGGACGCCTCCTATACTGCGGAATGCGGCACGATCCAGCGACAACGAGGAGATCACCATGAACAACGCGACGTTTCTATCCGTGCAGCTCAACGCCGAGGATTTCACTGGTTCCAGCGGCCTCGTCGAATTGCTCAACCGGCACCTGCTGTTCGCCACCGACGTCGCCGAAGCGGCCGACGCGCTCGTCCAGCTCGCGAGCGTCACGCACCTGACGGGCGCCGCCCGCCACAGCGTCGAACTGCCGGTACTCGCGATCGAGCGGCTGCGCGAAGCACTCGACACGCTCAGCGGCTACGACGAAACGTGGCTGCAGGCGCTGGAGCCGGCCGGAGGACCATTCGCCGCGATCCGACGCGGTCCGCGACCGTTGCACTGATCCGGCCGGCATGCCAATGAAAACAGCCCGTCGTTCCGCGATACGGAACGACGAGCTGCTTGTCCTTCGGGGTCCGATCAGGCCACCAGGATGGCCGTTCGATTAACGACCCTTGTAGACCGGTGCGCCATCCGACACGCGCTTGACTTGCCAGCCGGCCTTCGCGACAGCCGGAGCGCCCGACTCTTGCTGGGCGACCGGTTGTGCGCCGTAGCCGGTCGTATCGGCAGCGGCGACGTTCTGTTGCGGGTTCAGACGGGCTTCAGCGGCCTGGATGCCTGCCGGGTAGTCCGTACGGTCGCTTCCCAGCTTGTAGCCGGCTTGTTGCAGAGCGGACAGTTCGGCCTTCACCTGCGCGCGGGTGACGGGTGCGTTTTGTTGGGCAAACGACACGGCGGGAACGGCGAGGACGGCAGCTGCAGCGAACGTTGCGATCAGCGATTTCATGATTACCTCCGGAATTTTTTTGCTCCGCCGCACACACCATGTCTGCAGCGATGGAACAGAGTTTAGTCCCGGCGTCCCCTAGGGAAAACCATGAAAGAACGAAAACACTGTTTCCCAGAAGCCAACAATTCCGGGATCCGGTAATCAAAAACCCTACTCAAAGAATAGAATTTCGCAACAATGCCGCCCTCGCGGGCCGGTTACGACCAGTTCGCGTGGAAGCTGCCCGGCTTGTCGGTACGCTCGAACGTATGCGCGCCGAAGAAATCCCGCTGCGCCTGCACAAGGTTCGCCGGCAGCCGCTCGGAACGGTAGCTGTCGAAGTACGCGACCGCCGACGCAAACGCCGGTACCGGCACGCCTGCCTTCACCGCGGCAACCACGACGTCGCGCAGCGACGCCTGGTAGTTCGCGGCGATGTCCTTGAAGTACGGATCGAGCAGCAGGTTCGCGAGCGCCGGATCCGTCGCGTACGCGTCGGTGATCTTCTGCAGGAAGCGCGCGCGGATGATGCAGCCCGCGCGGAAGATCTTCGCGATCGTCCCGAGATCGAGGCTCCAGCCGTACTCTTCGGATGCCGTGCGCAGTTGCGCGAAGCCCTGTGCGTACGAAATCACCTTGCTCAGGTACAACGCGCGGCGCACCGCTTCGATGAACGCGGCACGATCGCCGTCGAACGACGCGGCGGCCGGGCCCGACAGGATCTTGCTGGCCGCGACGCGCTCCGTCTTCAGCGACGACAGCACGCGCGCGAACACCGATTCGGTGATGAGCGGCAGCGGCACGCCCAGATCCAGCGCGTTCTGGCTCGTCCACTTGCCGGTGCCCTTCTGCGCGGCGCGATCGAGGATCACGTCGACGAGGTGCTTGCCGGTTTGGTCGTCCTTCTTGCCGAAGATCTTCGCCGTGATCTCGATCAGGTAGCTGTCGAGCTCGCCCTGATTCCACTCGGTGTACACCGCGCCGAGTTCTTCGTTGGTCAGGCCCGCGACGTCCTTCAGCACCGCGTAGCTCTCGGCGATCAGTTGCATGTCGCCGTATTCGATCCCGTTGTGGACCATCTTCACGTAGTGGCCCGCACCGTCCGGCCCCATGTACGCGACGCACGGCTCACCGTCCGACGGCGCCTTCGCGGCGATCTGCTTGAGGATCGGCTCGACCAGGTCGTACGCGTCGCGCTGGCCGCCGGGCATGATCGACGGGCCGCGCAGCGCGCCCTCTTCGCCACCCGACACGCCGGTGCCGATGAAATGCAGGCCCGATTGCGCGAGTTCCTGGTTGCGGCGGATCGTGTCGGTAAAGTGCGTGTTGCCGCCGTCGATCAGCACGTCGCCCTTCTCGAGCAGCGGCTTGAGCGACGCGATCGTCGCGTCGGTCGCTTCGCCGGCCTTCACCATCATCAGGATTCGGCGCGGCGTTTCGAGCGATGCGACGAATTCCTCGAGCGTATAGGTCGGCACGAGATTGCGGCCGGGGAATTCGGCGATCAGTTCGTCGGTTTTCTCGCGGCTGCGGTTGTACACCGACACCGCGTAACCGCGGCTCTCGATATTGAGTGCGAGATTGCGGCCCATCACCGCGAGCCCGATCACACCGATTGCTTGTTTGCCCATTATTCGATTCTCCGGAAAAAACAGGACGCGACCCGAGCCGGGCCGCGCGCACAGGCGAAAGGATAGTGGAAACCCGGCCGCGATGCGCGCATGCGCGTCATTGCTCGGCGTGCGGCAGGCGCCGGAACACGACGCTCAGGTTGTTGGCCGGCATCTCGACGACCTCGATGCAGTCGAGCCCGCGATCGAGGCCGAGCGCGACGACGGTCTCGAGATCGCGCACGCCCCACGACGGATCGCGGCTGCGCAACTGCAGGTCGAATGCTTCGTTCGACGGTGCCGTGTGACGGCCTTCGCGACGATACGGGCCATACAGGAACAGCACGCCGCCCGGGCGCAGCATGCGCGACGCCCCGGCGAACAGCGCGTCGGTGCACGCCCATGGCGAGATGTGGATCATGTTGATGCAGACGATTGCATCGAGCGCCGCGGCCGGCCATGCTGCGTCGCGCACGTCGAACGCGAGCGGCTCGGCCAGGTTCGCGAGGCCGGCATGCGCGACCCACGCGGCGATCGAGCGGCGCGCGTGCGCGTCGGGGTCGCTCGGCTGCCAGCGCAGCGCCGGCAATGCCTGCGCGAAATGGACCGCATGCTGCCCCGTGCCGCTCGCGATCTCGAGCACGTTGCCGCTCGCCGGCAGCACGCGGCGCAGCACGTCGAGGATCGGTTCGCGGTTGCGCTCGGCCGCCGGCGCCGACAACCGCGCGGACGGATCGGGGGCACCCGGCGATGACATCGGCCCGCTCACGATGCACGCTCCGGCGCGGTATCGCCGACGCCCAGCCGCGCCGTCAGCGCATCGAGCGCAGGCGCGCAGCGCGCCTCGACCTTCAGCGTCAGCATCGGATCGGCGCGCGTGTGGCCGAGGTTCAGCGCGGCGACGGGCTTGTCCCGCGCCTGCGCCCACACGCAGAAGCGGTAGCCCGAATACACCATCAGCGACGAACCGACGACGAGCAACGCATCGGCCGCGTCGAGCGCCTGCGACGCCAGCGCCACGCGTTCGCGCGGCACGTTCTCGCCGAAGAACACGACCGCCGGTTTCAGCAGCCCACCGCATGCGGGACACGCCGGAATGCGGAACGTGTCGAGCGCGGCCCACTCGAGGTGCGCGTCGCCGTCGGCGGCCGGCTCCGCCTGCGCGCCCAGCAATTCGGGGTTGTCCGTTTCGAGCACGGTCTGGATCGTCGCGCGTGCATGATGCGCGCCGCAATCGAGGCACGTCACGCCGTTGATCCCGCCGTGCAGTTCGATCACGTCGCCGCTGCCCGCGCGCTGATGCAGCCCGTCGACGTTCTGCGTAACGAGCCGCTCGATCCGGCCGGCACCGCCGAGCCGCGCGAGTGCGACGTGCGAGCGGTTCGGCTGCGCTCGGCCGACCACCGGCCAGCCGATCATGCTGCGCGCCCAGTAGCGTCGGCGTGCAGCGTCGGAGCCGAGGAATTCATGGAGTTGGATCGGCGGCGAGCGCATCCATTGACCGTTGCGGTCGCGATAGCCGGGAATGCCGGAATCCGTGCTGATGCCGGCGCCGGTCAGCACGAGCAGCCGCGGATGGCGCTCGACGAACGTGTGCAGCGCATCGAGCGCAGCCGGCTCGATGCCGGCGGATGAAGGGTCGTGCAAGGCGGTATCGTTCATGTCGGCGGTGCGTGATCGGGGTGCCGGCAGGCCGTGCGCCCGCACGGGCGGCCAGCGCGCCAGCACATGATACAGAACGCCGTGCGATCCGGCCGGAGGTCCGCGCGGCGCACCGGCACATCAAAAAAAGACGCCCATCGACCTCATGGCGATGGGCGCTTCAACAATTGATCCATCGGGGTAGTGGATCAACTGACAGCACAATGTCGTCGTATCCGCCGCGATGCGGCCGGCGGACCTTTCCCCTGAACTACGTCTTCGGTTTCCCGATGTCGCGCGGGTCGCTACCATGCAGCGCATGCGACGCATGAATGCACGCGTCGCGCTCGCATCTTGCATATTGGTGTGACGATCCGGAAGTCATGCTCGCCCATCTGCGTGCACCAGCGGCTCATCCCCGACGGCCGACTGGCACCTGTCGGCCTCGTGCGTCACGCATGCACGTCGTCGTCCGGAACGAACCTGATTCGATCGGATGGAACGGAAAGCCGTGTGCTCATGTCGCCACAATCAGCGGCGAAGCGAATCCACGGGCGGGTCGGCGATTCATGTTTGCAACACGATGCGTTGCGATTCGGTGTGTTTTCATTCTCTTGTCCCCGTCTTATATGCGTCCGACCCACTGAAGCGATTGCCGAACCGACTCCGCCGGCGATCGCGCTCACGGCCCATACGGATATGCAAGGAGCGCACCATGCTTCGCGGCACAAGGCCGCGCGGGCAGGTGAAATGGCCCCATCGGCAATCGGGCCGCGATGAATACACGCTAACGTTTCGAAAGTGAAACGACGGGAAAAAGCCCGCGCGATCGACGTCGGCACGCAGCGTTTGCCGCGGCGGCAGTGTTACAGGAATGGGACGGGCTGCGGCGTCGAGAGGATTCGCGCGACGCTGACGATCCTCTTACAGCCGATCGCGTGGCCGAAGCGCTCCGATCAACGATAGGCTTCGAGCGCCTTCACGCGGCGTTCGGTTTCGTCGACGACGCAACTGTCGTGTTCGACCAGTCCGAGCGTGCCGCCCGCATCGGGCTGCCGCGCCTCCGCGCAGCGGGTGTCGCGTGCCTTGAGCCAGCGGCGCTCGTCGTTGCGCAACCTCAGCTTGGCCGCTTCGTCGAGACTCGCCATCTTCGTCTTGTAAACGGCGTTCAACCGCTTGTCGGCCGCGTCGTATTTCAGTCCGAGGCAATTGCGGATGTCGGCCGTGACGCCCGACTCTTCGGCGGTCCTGCAGATATCGGCGCGCGGCGCTTCGTCCGCGACAGCGTTGCATGTCGCCGCGGACAGCACCGCGCTCGCCGCGAGGCCGGTCATCGTCTGCTGAAGTACGTTCATTCTGATCATTGCCTGATGACGGAACGCGCCGATTATGCCGGAACCGCCGATGCGTTCGATTGCCGGTGCTGCACGCACCGCAAGACGCGCGCAAACACGTTAGCATGCGGGCACGGCACGACTCGCGTGGCGAGCCCGCCTCCCCGACTTCAAGGAATGGACATGCCCTTGCCCACCCCCGACCGCGCCGGCGTCGCGCAACGCGTCTTCCCGGCCGGGCGGCTGTCGATCGGCCTGACGCTGCCGCTGCTTCGCGGCGGCAACACCGTCGCGGATTTCAACGAGCAGATCGAACTCGCCGCGCTTGCCGATACGCTCGGCTTTCGCGCACTGTGGATTCGCGACGTGCCGCTGAACAACGCCGACTATCCCGACCCGGTCGGGCATCTCGACCCATGGGTGCTGCTCGGCGCGCTCGCGTCGCGCACGCGCCGGATCGTGCTCGCCAGCGGCGCGATCGTGCTGCCGCTGCGTCATCCGCTGCATATCGCGAAAGGCGCGCTATCGGTCGCGGCGCTGTCCGGTTCGCGCTTCATCCTCGGGCTCGGCTCCGGCGACCGGCCGCCTGAATATGCGGCGTTCGGCGTGGATGCGGAAACGCGACGCGACCGGTATCGCCGGCACTGGGACATCGTCGCGACCGCGCTCGGCATGCCGTCGCGCGTGCTGCCCGACGAAGCGCCGCCCGACGCACCCGAGTTCACGCTGCTGCCGCGCGGCGATGACGCGGTGCCGATGCTCGCGGTCGGCTCCGGCGGACAGAGCGTCGACTGGATCGCGCGAAACTCGATCGGCTGGATGACGTATCACCGCGATCCGGACACGCAGCGCGCCCGCCATTCGATGTGGCGCGCGGCCGTCGACCGACTCCCGCAACCGGCATTTCGCGCATTCGGCGTATCGATGCGGCTCGATCTCGCGTCGAACCGCGATGCGCCGGCCACCGCGCTGCCGCTCGGCTATGCGACCGGCCGGCATGCGCTGATCGACATCCTGCGCGACATGCGCGCGGCCGGCACGCATCACGTCACGCTGAACCCGGGTTCGGACCGGCCCGTCCGAGAGATCATCGAGGAAATCGCCGGGCACGTGCTGCCGATCTTCCATGACGACCACGGATGATTCATCAGGAATTCGAATCAGTTTCATGCTGACGGAGCCATCTACGGCGAGCACGTTTCGTTCGCTGCTCATGCCCCATCGAGGCCACCGCGCCACGCGCCGCGCCGGCGCACGAACACGATTCCCGAATAGCGGGCCGCAATCCTTCCCGGCCGGACAGTTTCCCGCCCGACGCGCATCGTCCGGCAGACCACACACGCCCGCCATACCAGTCGCATGCCTGATTCGAATATTCATCGACGGAACTATTCGGTTCCGATCGCGATCATGTTAACTTCCGTCCATCGTCCAGACCGGCGGGCCGCGTGTCAAAGCGCGCCCGCATGCCTACTCATGCGACATATCCTGCTCGGCTGGCTGCTCGCCGCCGTCGTATCGGCCGCCCATGCGGCCACTCCTGCTCCGGCCGCCGCATCGGCCGCCTCCGGCGCCACGCCCGCGCTGACGCCGCAACAGGCGCAGCAAGCGCTTTCCGTGCTGCAAAACCCGCGCGAGCGTGAACAGGTCGAGACGACCTTGCGCGCGATCGCAGCCGTCGGCGTGTTGAGCACGCCCGCGGTTTCCGCGAGCAGCGCAGCCGCGGCCAGCGCCGTGTCGGCGGCAGCTGCACCCACCACGCTCACGACGAACGGGCTCGCGTCGATGATCGTCCGGCAGGGAGCGCACTGGGCAGCGGAAATCGGCGGCGCGCTGAACGAGTCGCTGCACTCGCTGCTCGATGTCGGCTCGGTCGGAAGCTGGTGGCACGAACGGCTGGTCCGCGCCGACGAGCGTGCGGACCTCACGCACGCGATCTTGATCATCCTCGCCGTGCTCGTACCCGCGTTCGTCGTCGAATGGTTCGCGAAGCGGCTGCTGCGGCACGCGCTGGCCGCTCTGAGCGCGCGTCGCGTGGAAGCGTCGCGACGGACCGAGGCCGAACCATCCGGGTCCGAGCCGCCCGGGCCCGACGACGACACAGTGTCGGCGGCGGCCCCGGCCGACTCGACCGCGAAGACCGACGACACCGATACGCCTGTTACGTCGTCGCAAGGCCGCGGCCACGCGCGCCGCCACACTACCCTGCTGCGCCGGATGCCGCGCGCGCTGGTCAGCCTCGCGTTGCGGGTCGTGCCGCTGCTGGTTTTCGTCGGCGTTGCGAGCCTGACGATGTCGGTCCTCGACGCCGCCGGCACGCCGGTCGAGAGCGCACTCGAATCGCTGATCGACATCTACGTGATCTGCCGCCTCGTGACGATCGTCAGCCGGCTGTTCTTCCAGCCCGATGCGCGGCAGCTGCGACTGCTGCACATCAGCGACGCGTGGGCCGCGTTCGCGCAACGCTCGATCGCACGGATCGTGATCGTCGTCGGCGTCTGCACGTCCGCGGTCGAGATCGCCGCGAACTTCGGCCTGAGTGATGCCGGCCACGTCGCATTGCTGAAGGCCATCGCACTCGTCGGCCACCTGATGGTCTCGGCGCTGATCCTGCGGTGCCGCCGGCCGGTCGCCGCGCGCATTCGCGCGGCCTGCGAAGACCGCCCGACCTTCGCGATGATCGGCAATGCGCTCGCCGACGCCTGGGCGCCCGCCTCGGTATTCGTCGTGATGGCGCTGTGGTTCGTATGGGCGCTCGACGTCCACAACGGCTATCGCGTGCTGATCACGCTCGGCGGCCGCTCGATCGCCGTGATGATCGGCATGCGGATCGTGTCGATCGTCGTGTTCGGCGCGCTCGCGCGGCTGTTCCAGCACCACGACGACGATCCCACGCTCGTTCACCTTCACGCCTATCGCTACTACCCGCTGCTGCGCCAGATCGTGTCGGCGGTGATCGCGGTCGTAACTGTCGTGCTGCTGCTGCAGATCTGGGGCGTGCCGATCTTCCACGCATTCGAGAGCGGCACGATCGGCCATCGGCTCGCGTCGGCGCTGATGACAATCGCGATCGCGGCCGTCGTCGCGCTGATCGTGTGGGAAGCCGCGAACATCGCGATCGAGCGGCGCCTGCAGCAGTGGACCCGCGAAGGCAATCTCGTGCGGGCCGCGCGGCTGCGCACGCTGCTGCCGATGCTGCGTTCGCTGCTGTTCATCATGATCGCGCTCGTCGTCGTGCTGACGGGCCTCAGCGAAATCGGCGTGAACATCGGCCCGCTGCTCGCCGGCGCGAGCATCTTCGGCGTCGCGCTCGGCTTCGGCTCGCAAAAGCTCGTGCAGGATTTCATCACCGGGATTTTCCTGCTGATGGAAAACGCGATGCAGGTGGGCGACTGGGTCACGCTCGCGGGCGTGTCCGGCACGGTCGAATACCTGTCGATCCGCACGGTGCGGCTGCGCGCGGGCGACGGGTCGCTCTACACGATCCCGTTCAGCTCGGTGACGACCGTCAACAACACGAATCGCGGGCTCGGCAACGCTGCCGTGAAGGTCAGCATCGCGTACGGCCAGGACATCGATCGCGCGATCGCGACGTTGAAGGAAATCGGCGCCGCACTGCGCGAGGACCCGAATTACAAGGACGGCATCCTGTCGGACTTCAGCTACTGGGGCATCGACCAGGTCGACGGCGCGACGATCGCGCTGGCAGGGCAAGTGCAGTGCAAGGACTCGGCGCGCTGGGGCGTACAGCGCGAATTCAACCGGCGGATCGCGGTGATGTTCGCCGAACGCGGGATCCGGATCGCGAATCCGCAGCGCAGTCTCGTCGCGTATGAGCAGGGTTCGCGGCCTGCTTCGCCCGGGAACGACGATGGCAACGAGCACGGCGACCAAGCCACCGGCACGCCGGCCGCCGAACCGCCGCTGCCCGCGGCACCGGCGCGCAAGCCGGACTGATCGGGCCGATGCCGGCGGCACTATCGCCTGCTGACGACTGACCGCCGCGCTCAGCGCGCGGCGGTTTTCTTCGCGCGCGGAACGCGCTTCGATGCGCTCGCCGGCGCGGCCGGCTTCGCGACGACGGCCTGTCCGCCGCCCGCCGCGCCGCGCTGTGCATGCCAGTGTTCGAGCAGCACACGCGTCTGATCGGCAATGGTCGCCATCAGCAGCGCGCCACCTTCCCCATCGAAACTGTCCCAGTCGAGCAGTTGCAGCGTGGAGCGCGGCACGAGATGGAATACCGTCAACTGCCCGAACAGGCTCATCGCGCGCAGCCGCGTGACGGGATCGTCGGCCGCTCGCCCGGAGATCCGGCCGATCAGCTCGGCGCTCACGTCGTTGAGCGGCTTGCGCACGCGCTTCATCAGGATTTCCGTCGCGCTTGCCGGCTCCTGCCCGACCTGCTCGCGCGCGAAGAACATCCGCTGCCCCAGCGTCTTCGGCACCGTGAACATCCGGTCGGCCAGCATGCGAAGGATGCCGACGAACGCGTCGATCAGCGCGTCGACGTCCGCATCCGCGTCCAGCACAGCCCGCGCATGTTCGACCGCCGGGCCCAGCACGCTCCAGCCGAGTTCGGCCATCGCGTCGACACACGCGCGGTACACGCCTTCCTTGTTCTCGAAGTAGTACTGCAGCGCCGGCGCGTTCACACCGGCCTTCGCAGCGATGTCGCGCGTCGATGCACCGGCGAACCCGTATTCGCCGAACAGCTCGATCGCCGCCTCGATGATCCGCTGGCGCGTCTCGTCGCCGCGCGCGTAGCCGGCCGCCGATGTGCGGCGCAGCTTCTTCGCTTCGTTCATGCATTCCTCGTCATTCGATCGGCCAGCATTTTACTTGACACAATTCTATCAGCTGGAATAATTCTTCCGATCGGAATAAATTGGATGCCCGCATGTCGACGCCGCAAGACCCGCTTTCGAAAGCAAATCGTCAGGAACCCGCACTATCGCCGCGCAACGGCGGCTCGAAGCGGCGCATCCTGATTGCCGTCGTCGTGCTCGCGGCGATCGGCGGCACCGTGTGGCTCGGCCGCTGGTGGACGGTCGGCCGCTTCATCGAGAGCACCGACGACGCGTATCTGCAGGCCGACAACATGACGGCCGCGCCGAAGGTGGCCGGCTACGTGACCGACGTCTACGTGCGCGACAACCAGACGGTCAAGGCCGGCGATCCGCTCGTACGGCTCGACGTCCGTCAGTACCAGGTCGCGCTCGCGCAATCGACCGCGACTGTCGACGCGCGCCGCGCCGACATCGCGCGCGCGGAAGCGGACA
The DNA here is from genome assembly GCF_021483755.1 of Burkholderia sp. WTPI3. NCBI lineage: Bacteria > Pseudomonadati > Pseudomonadota > Betaproteobacteria > Burkholderiales > Burkholderiaceae > Burkholderia > Burkholderia sp. WTPI3. The sequence goes on from NZ_JAGIXF010000028.1 coordinate 19,434, forward strand.
TCAGCCAGCAGCGCGCGAACCTCGAACAGGCCGAAGCGCAGGCGAAGGTGTCGCGGATCAACGCAGCGCATGCGAGCGACGAATACGCGCGCTATGCGCCGCTCGCGGCGACCGGCGCCGAAACGCACGAACGCGTCGCCGACCTGAAGAGCACGCGCGACCAGGCCGCCGCGACGCTTGCCGCGAACAATGCGTCCATCGCCGCCGCCCGCACGCAGATCGCGTCGTTTACCGCGCAGCTTCAACAGGCGCGCGCGCAGCTCGAAGCCGCGCAGGCCAGCGCCGCGCAGGCGCAACTCGATCTCGACAACACGATCGTGCGCAGCACGCTCGACGGCCGCGTCGGCGACCGCACGGTGCGCGTCGGCCAGTACGTGCAACCCGGCACGCGCCTCTTGACCGTCGTGCCGGTGGATGCAATCTACCTCGTCGCAAACTTCAAGGAAACGCAGATCGGCCGGATGCGCATCGGCCAGCCCGTCGAACTGCACATCGACGCACTGCCGGACGACACGCTCACCGGCACCGTCGACAGCTTCGCGCCTGGCACGGGCGCGCAGTTCGCGCTGCTGCCGCCCGAGAACGCGACCGGCAACTTCACGAAGATCGTGCAGCGCGTGCCGGTGCGCATCCGCCTCGCCGCGAATGCGCGCGTGCAACACCTGCTGCCGGGTCTGTCCGTGACCGTCGACGTCGACACGCACTCGGCCGGCAACGAGAAGCATCATGGCTGATACCGCCGCGACCCCGCCCGCGCCGCCGCACGAAGGCCGCGCGAGCGTGACCGACTGGATCGCGGTTGCCGCCGGCGCACTCGGCGCGCTGATGGCAACGCTCGACATCTCGATCACGAACTCCGCGCTGCCGCAGATCCAGGGCGAAATCGGCGCGACGGGCACCGAGGGCACATGGATCTCGACCGGCTACCTGATGTCTGAAATCGTGATGATCCCGCTCGCCGCGTGGCTCACGCGCGTGTTCGGCCTGCGCAATTTCCTGCTGACGAACGCCGCGCTGTTCATCGCGTTCTCGATGATGTGCGGCTGGTCGCATTCGCTCGCGATGATGATCGCCGGACGCATCGGCCAGGGCTTCACGGGCGGCGCGCTGATCCCGACCGCGCAAACGATCATCCGCACGCGGCTGCCGCTGTCGCAACTGCCGGTCGGGATGACGCTGTTCGGCCTGATCGTGCTGCTCGGCCCGCTGTTCGGCCCCGTGCTGGGCGGCTGGCTCGCGGAGAACGTGAGCTGGAGCTGGTGCTTCTTCCTGAACCTGCCGGTGTGCCTGCTGCTGATGGCGCTGCTGGTGTTCGGGCTGCCGTCGGACAAGCCTCAATGGAATACGTTCTTCAATGCCGACTGGCTCGGGATTGCGGGCCTCGCGATCGGGCTGAGCTCGCTGACCGTCGTGCTCGAGGAAGGCCAGCGCGAACGCTGGTTCGAATCGCAGACGATCGTGACGCTGAGCTACGTGTCACTCGCAGGGATGATCCTGATCGCACTGTCGCAGCGCTTCGCAAAGCGGCCGATCATGCGCCTGTCGCTGATGCGCAACCCGCGCTATGCGAGCGTGATCGTGATCGTGTCCGCGGTGGGCGCCGGGCTGTACGGCGTGTCGTACCTGCTGCCGCAGTTCCTCGCGATCGTCGCTGGCTACAACGCGGAGCAGGCCGGCTCGATCATGCTGCTGTCGGGCCTGCCCGCGTTTCTCGTGATGCCGATCCTGCCGCGCCTGCTCGGCAAGGTCGACTTCCGCATCCTGGTGATTTCCGGCCTGCTGCTGTTCTGCCTGAGCTGCATGCTCGACATCAGCCTGACCGCGCAGAGCGTCGGCCACGATTTCGTGTGGTCGCAGCTGATTCGCGGCGTCGCGCAGATGCTCGCGATGATGCCGCTGAACCAGGCATCGATGGCCGCCGTCGCGCGCGAGGATTCGGGCGATGCGGCCGGGCTCTACAACATGGCGCGCAACCTCGGCGGCTCGATCGGGCTTGCGATCATCGGCACCGTGATCGACCGGCGCACGACCTTCCATGCCGCCGCGCTGCGCGAATCGGTGACGGCCAATTCGCTGATCGGGCAGGAGCGGCTGTCGAACTATGCGGCGAACTGGTTCGCACACACGGGCGACCTCGCGTATTCGAACATGCGCGCGCTCGGCCAGCTCGCGCAGCAGATCCAGGTCCAGGCCATCGTGATGACCTACTCCGAAACCTTCTACCTGCTAGGCCTCGCGCTGCTTGCGTGCGTGCCGCTCGCGCTGCTGCTGAAAACGCCGCGCGGCCCGCAACCGATGTCATCCGGCCATTGAACCGTCTTACGCGATGAAGCCCTTCTCCCTGTCCCGCCGCCCCGCACTCACGCTGTGCGCGGCCGCATGCCTGCTCGCCGGCTGTACCGTCGGCCCCGACTACCACGGCGCGCCCGCGGCGCCCGACGCACCGACCTTCGTGCGCGCGCCGGCATCCGGCGTCGACACCGCCGCGCCCGCGCCGAGCGCGTGGTGGCATGCGCTGCACGATCGCCAGCTCGACGACCTGATTGCCGCCGCGCTCGCGCACAACCCCGATCTCCACGTCGCGCAGGCGCGCTTGCGGGCATCGCGCGCACAACTCTCGCAACAGCGCGCGGCCCAGTTGCCGAAGTCGTCGGCCACCGTCGCCGCGATCCGCATGCGCGAGCCGGATGTCAGCGCACTCGGCTCGCTGCTGCCGTCGGACGGTTCGAACCAGTCGGGCGGCTCGTCCCCATCGCTCGGCGGCTCCGGTCCTCTGCAACTGTATTCGGCAGGCTTCGACGCGACCTGGGAAATCGACCTGTTCGGCGGCACGCGTCGCGCGGTCGAAGCCGCCTCCGCGCAGGCGGAAGCCGTCGACGCCGATCTCGCCGACACGCAGGTGTCGATCGCGGCCGAAGTGGCGACCGCGTATGTCGACCTGCGCGATCAGCAGCAACGGCTCGCGCTGTCACGGCGCACGGCCGAGCTGCAACAGAAGATGCTCGAACTCACCGAGCAGCGCCGCGCGCGCGGCGTCGCCGCCGATGCGGACATCGAGCGCCTGACGACGCAGGTCGAGAACACGCGCGCGTCGCTGATACCGCTCGACGCGCAGGTAACGGAGTCGCTCGACCGGCTGGCCATCCTGACCGGCCGTGCACCCGGTACACTCGATGCCGCGCTGTCGGCGCCGGACACGCCGTTGCCGGCGCTGCCCGCGAGCGTGCCGGTCGGCGATCCGGCCGCGCTGCTGAAGCAGCGGCCGGACATCCGCGCGGCCGAGCGCCGGCTCGCATCGAGCAATGCGCAGATCGGCGAACACATCGCCGACTATTTCCCGAAAGTGACGCTGCTCGGCGATCTCGGTTTCAGCGCGACGGACCCCGGCCATCTGTTCCGCAAGCAGAACTTCACGTGGGTCGGCGCGCCGTACCTGCAATGGAACATCCTCGACTTCGGACGCACGCGCGGCGCGGTGCGCGCAGCCGAAGCGTCGCGCGACGAAGCGGAAGCGAACTATCAGAAAGCGGTGCTCGGCGCGTTGCAGGACGCGAACACGTCGCTGCAGCGCTACGGACACCAGCGCGAACACGTCGTCGCGCTCACCAAGGTGCAGACGTCGGCCACGCATTCGGCCACGCTGATGGACGAACGCTATCGCGCGGGCGTCGCGTCGATGATCGATCTGCTCGATACGCAACGCGAAGCGCTCGCCGCCCAACAGAACGTGATCGCCGGGCAAGCCGAACTGATCAAGGATTACGTGTCGCTGCAGAAGAGCCTCGGGCTCGGATGGCAGACGAACGCCGGTTGACGCGCGGCAAACCGCCAGCGGCATGTAGCCGCATCGATCCGGCCGCTCGAGCCGGCAGGGCCGGCGCCGCTGCGTTGATCGTCGGCGCGTTGCTTCGTCCGCTCGCGTGGCCGTGCGATGCGATATATCACGATGCGTCGACCTATCTCGTTCTCGCAATGATGCTGCCGATCGGGCTGGTCGCGGCGGCCATCGGTCTCGCCAGGCTGATTCGCCGAACGCTCGCCCCTGCCGGAACCGGACATGCCGCGCCGGACGACACACACCCGCGACTCGAATGATTCCTCGACGAACGCTCGCGCATTACGAATCGATTCGTCGATGATCGAGCGAATCGATCCGTCATTGCATCCAGAACCGGGCAAGTACGAAGCCGCGCCGTCGTGGCAATCGTCGAGCCTCACCGGATCCACCAGGCGTGCATTGCCCGACGTCGGCTTCGACGCCGACCTGCGCACCGGCGCGATCCTCGTGGTGAACGGCCAGACGTCCAACACGCTGTGGGGCTCGGGCTATCTGAACAACGAAGGCGGCACGAGTCTCGCCGCACCGATCTTCACGGGCATCTGGGCGCGTCTGCAATCGGCGAACAACAACGCACTCGGCTTCCCGGCGTCGAGCATCTACAAGTACTTCCCGGGCAACGCGACGCTGCTGCACGACGTCACGTCCGGCAACAACGGCAGCGGTAGCTACGGCTACAACGCGAAAGCCGGCTGGGACGCGACGACGGGCTTCGGCAGCGTGAACATCTCGAAGCTGAACGCGTTCATCAAGAGCACGTCGGATTTCGTGCGATGACGGCGCGATGACCGGTGTTCCGGCCCACCGCCGGCACCGCCTCGCCGAAACAGAAAGCCCGCGACGGCCTCACGGCCTCGCGGGTTTTTCGCATGTCCGGCCTGTTCGTTGCTCCTTCATGCTTTCAAACTGCAAGGCACTCACACACTGTTACACAACATGGCGACACCTTCCGCACCCGTCGCGCGTTTATCCGAATATCAATCGATCGAGGAACAACAACATGCCGACCCGATCTTCCCGTCCTTCTCTTGCTCCGGCCGATGCCTCCGGAGCATCCACGGACGGTGCCGGCACCGTGCTCGAACCGGTCGCGTGACCCGTATACCCGCTTACGCCTCCACTACATCGAACGAACACCATGAACGCTACCTCCGCACCCCGCCGCCCCGTCAGGACGCTGATTGCGTCGTCCCTCATCGTGTCGCTGCTCGGGCTGTCGGCCTGTAACAAGAACGACAGCACGTCCACGCCGTCCGCACCGGCAAGCGATGCCGGCGCCGCGTCCGCCCCGCAGCCCGCGTCGACGCCGGTTGCATACACGCCGCCGAGCGCCGACCAGCTCTACCAGATGGTCGCGCCGATCGCGCTCTTTCCGGACAAGCTCGTTGCGCTGGTGCTCGCGGGCGCCACCTACCCGGACCAGATCGCGGCCGCCAACATCTGGGTCGGGCAGAATCCGTCGCTGAAGGGGCAGGCACTCGCTACCGCCGCCGATACGCAGCCGTGGGATCCGTCCGTCAAGGCGCTGACCGCATTCCCCGCGGTGCTCGCGCAAATGGCGTCGAACCCGGCGTGGACGACCGCACTCGGCCAGGCGTACTACAACGATCCGACCGACGTGATGAATGCGATCCAGGTGATGCGCCAGCGGGCGCAGGCATCGGGCCATCTGCGCTCGGGCAGCCAGTTGCACGTCACGCAGGTCGCACCGGCCGCGCCGGCCAACTACGCGCCGTCTGCCGACGCACCGGTGGTCTACAACGGCCCGGCCATCATCCCGCCGCCGGAACAGGCCATCGAGATCGAGCCCGCACAGCCGGACGTCGTCTACGTGCCGTCGTACAACCCGACGCTCGTCTATGGCGAACCCGTGTCGTCCTATCCCGGCTACGTGTACCGGCCGCCCGCATACACCACCGGCGAAGCCGTGGCGGCCGGCGTGGTCACGTTCGGTATCGGCATTGCGGTGGGCGCCGCGATCTTCGGGCACCACGACTGGGGCTGGCACGCGTGGGGCATGAACTGGGGCGCGCCGCACCGGGGCGGCCCGAGCCGGAACGAAGGCTGGCGGCGTCCGGCCGTGGTGTACAACCACAGCACGTACGTGACGAAGTCGACCACCGTGGTCAACAACATCACCAACATCCGCAACACGCGAATCACGAACAACTACGGCGGCAACGTCACCAACAACAATACGTTCGAGCGCAACGGCATGCGCCCGGGCGCGGAGCCGCCGCGCGAGCAGGCGATGCGGCCCTCTCCCGGCGCCGCGCCGATGACGATGCCGCACTTCGGCGCGAGTGACGCACGCCCGGGTGCGCGACCGGCGCCGAACGCATTCGAGCAGAACCGCGCGAATGCGCCGCATGCCGATGCAACGGATCGGCAGGCACCCGGTGGCCCGATGCATGCTCAACGGGCGATGCAGCAGGAACGGGAGCAGGCGCAGCAGCGGAACGAAGCGCAGCAACAGCAGCAGCAACGCGAGGAGATGCAGCAACGCAACGAAGCTCAACAGCAACACGAGCAAATGCAGCAGCACAACGAGGCTCAACAGCAACACGAGCAAATGCAGCAGCACAACGAGGCTCGGCAACAGCAACAACGCGCGGAGATGCAGCAACGCAACGAGGCTCAGCAGCAACAGCAGCGCAAGGAGATGCAGCCGCATCCCCAACCGCAGCCGCAGGAACACGCGGCACCGCAGCCAAGACAACCCGAGCCCGCGCAGCATCACCCCGCGCAACCGCAACAGCAGCACGAGCAGCACGACCCGCATGAACACCGCCCCGAGTGAACGGTAGCGGCCGCCACATGCACGCGTGCAGTGCCGTCAGCACATGTGACGACGTCTCGTGCATCAAGCACGAGACCGGCTCGTTCGCTAGCGTCCTACCGCGGGCATCCGGCAACGAAGGCAGGGATCGCCGGATGCCCGCGTCATCGCTCATAGCTGCGACTCGATCGGGAACAAGCCGAGAAACCACACCTCCATCCGCCGCGCCGCGGACACTTCCGGTTCGTGATCGAGCTCGGTCACCTTCCCGTCCGCGTCGGTCTGCATCCACTTGAGCTGCCCTGTCCCCGCCGGATCCGTCCTCAATTCGACGCGCCACGCGATGCGATCGAGCCGCGGCTCCAGGTCGGCTGCGACTTCGGACGCGATCGCCGGACTCTCGCAATAAACGCCGATCTCGGTGTTGAGGTTCAACGAGCGCGGGTCGAGATTCATCGACCCGATGAAGATGCTCTTGCGGTCGAACACATACGTCTTCGCATGCAACGACGCGCGCGACGAACCGATGATGACCTGCTTCGAGATGCTCTTGTCGCCGGACGGCCGGCGCTCGTAAAGCCGCACACCGGCCTCCACCAGATCGCGCCGATACCGCCGGTAGCCAGCATGCACGGCCGCGACGTCGGTCGATGCGAGCGAGTTCGTCAGGATCGTCACGCGTACGCCGCGCGCGGTGAGCGCATGCAGCCGTTCGACCATGTCCTTGCCCGGCACGAAATACGGCGACACGATCAGCAACTCGTGCTCGGGCCGCAACGCAAGCGCACGCAGCTGCGGCATCAGGTGCCCTTCACTGTCCTTCGGTGCCCGCGCGATCTTCGCGGGATCGTCGTACAGCAGCGTTGCATGCCCCCATGAGAGTTCCGCACCCTCGCCATGCACGATCTGGTCGAGCCGGTGCCGCGCCTCGAGCACGTACGGATTGTCTTCCATGGCCCGCAGGTAATCGCGCAATCGTTCGCGCTCCTGATCGAGTCCGCCCGGTGGCGCGTCATGTCCGACCAGCACATTGACCGGATACGCATACGGCGAATTCCAGAACGTATCGAATTCGTTCGAGATGTCGTTCACGACCGGGCCGTGCACGACGACGTCGAGATCGCCGAACTCCAGCATCGACGACGCGCCGAAGTACTCGTCGTCGATATTGCGGCCGCCGATGATCGCCGCCTGGTTGTCCGCGATCATCGCCTTGTTGTGCATGCGCCGATTGACACGCGCGAATTCAAACACCGTGCCGATCTTCTTGAAGTGGCGTGTCGCGACCGGATTGAAGAGCCGGATCTCGATGTTCGGATGCGAACTGATCTCGAGCAGTTTTCGGTCGTCCGCGTTCGTCCCGAGATCGTCGAGCAGCACGCGCACGCGTACTCCGCGGTCGGCCGCGCGCATGATCGCATCCGCGAGTTCATGTCCGGTCAGGTCGTCGTGCCAGATGTAGTACTGGAGGTCCAGCGAGCGGTCCGCGCGATCGGCGAGCAGCACGCGCGCATCGAGCGCATCGACCGGGTCACGCAGCAGATGAAACGCGTCCTGCCCCGGATGAGCGGCGGCCTGCTGACGAAATGCCACGCCCAGGCGCGTGTTGCCGGTATCGGTGAATGCATGCGTCGGCGCGCGGTCAGCCTGCGGCGGCAGGCTCGCGCACGCGACAAGCATCAGCAACGACAGAATCGCACCCCACGAACGCAGCATGATCATGTTGGCCGCCCCCCACTGTCGGGCGAAGTCGGATTGTGTTTGTTCTGGCTGCCGGACGAAGCGCGGCACGGGTCCACGGTGCGTACGCTGAACGGACCAGCGTGCGACCGGATCGCGCTACAGCATACTTCGATTGATCTCGGGGCGGCGCGCTTTCAGTGTTTCCCCGGTGGCGAGGATGCGACATGCGGCACCGGCGCGAACGCATTCAATACGTTCGACACATTCAGGCGGCGCACAAGAAAAAACCCGCGACGCCGTGCGGCATCGCGGGTTTCGCAGCTTCCCCGGACAATCGTGGAAGCGAATCTGGTGGGCCCCCCGGGAGTCGAACCCGGCACCAACGAATTATGAGTTCGCTGCTCTAACCAAGCATGAGCTAGGGGCCCAGACGAGAAGCAAAGCGTGCTACACGCTGCCCCGGCAACGAGGCCGGGCGGGCATTGTAACAACAAAGACGACAAAGGGGACAAACGCCACCGGCATCACGCGGATACCAGCGGCGTTCGTAACTGAGACGCTGGAAATCAGTTCCCTTCGAGGAACGACTTCAGCTTGTCGGAACGGCTCGGGTGACGCAGCTTGCGCAGCGCCTTCGCCTCGATCTGACGGATCCGCTCGCGGGTGACGTCGAACTGCTTGCCGACTTCCTCGAGCGTGTGATCGGTGCTCATCTCGATGCCGAAACGCATCCGCAGCACCTTCGCCTCGCGCGGCGTCAGCGAATCGAGCACGTCCTTCACGACGTCGCGCATGCTTGCATGCAGCGCGGCATCCGCCGGCGCGACCGTGTTGTTGTCCTCGATGAAGTCGCCGAGATGGGAATCGTCGTCGTCACCGATCGGCGTTTCCATCGAGATCGGCTCCTTCGCGATCTTCATGATCTTGCGGATCTTGTCTTCCGGCATTTCCATCTTCTCGGCGAGCGTTGCCGGATCCGGCTCGAGACCGGTTTCCTGCAGGATCTGCCGCGAGATGCGGTTCATCTTGTTGATCGTTTCGATCATGTGAACCGGAATACGGATCGTACGCGCCTGGTCCGCGATCGAACGCGTGATGGCCTGACGGATCCACCACGTCGCATAGGTCGAGAACTTGTAGCCGCGACGGTATTCGAACTTGTCCACCGCCTTCATCAGGCCGATGTTGCCTTCCTGGATCAGATCGAGGAACTGCAGGCCGCGGTTCGTGTACTTCTTCGCGATCGAGATCACGAGACGCAGGTTCGCCTCGGTCATTTCGCGCTTCGCCTGACGCGCCTTCAGTTCGCCGGCCGCCATCTGGCGGTTGGTTTCCTTCAGGTCCTTCAGCGGCAGCACGACACGCGCCTGCAGGTCGAGCAGACGCTGCTGCTGTTCGCGGATCGCCGGAACGTTACGCGACAGCACCGCGCTGTACGAATGACCTTCGGCCGCGACCTTCTCGGCCCAGTCGAGATCCGTCTCGCTGCCGGGGAAGCGCGCGATGAATTCCGAACGCGGCATGCCGCACTTGTCGACGACGATGTGCAGGATCTGACGCTCGACCTGACGCACTTCGTCCACTTGCGCACGCAGCGTGTCGCACAGACGCTCGACGGTACGCGCGGTGAAGCGGATCGTCATCAGTTCGGTCTGGATCGTTTCCTGCGCCTTCAGGTAGGCCTTCGACTTGTAGCCTTCCTTCTCGAACGCGCGGCGCATCTTGTCGAACCACTCGCTGATCTGCGAGAACTTTTCGAGCGAGGCACGCTTGAGGGCTTCGAGCTGGGCGGCGTTGGCCGACGCCTGCGCAGCACCGTCGTCCTCCTCCTCTTCCTCTTCTTCCTCTTCCTCTTCGGCTTCCTCGTCCTCGTTCTCGATCGCTTCCGCTTCCTTCGCGGAGAAACCGTCCGTATCGGCGGAGTCCGAAGCATTCGGATCGAGCAGGCCGTCGACGAGTTCGTCGACGCGGATCTCTTCGTTCGCGACGCGCTCGGCCATCGCGAGGATGTCGGCGATCGTCGTCGGGCACGCGGAAATTGCCATCACCATGTGGCGCAGGCCGTCCTCGATCCGCTTCGCGATCTCGATTTCGCCTTCGCGCGTGAGCAGCTCGACCGTACCCATTTCACGCATGTACATCCGGACCGGATCGGTCGTGCGACCGAATTCCGAATCGACGGTGGACAGCGCGACTTCCGCTTCCTCTTCGACTTCATCGTCGGACGACGCGGCCGGCGCGTTGTCGTTCAGGAGCAGCGTTTCCGCGTCCGGCGCCTGCTCGTAAACCGCCACGCCCATGTCGTTGAACGTGCCGATGATGCCTTCGAGGGCTTCAGTCTCGGTGAAGTTGTCCGGCAGGTGGTCGTTGATTTCGGCATACGTGAGGAAGCCGCGCTCCTTGCCGAGCTTGATCAGCGCGCGCAGCTTCACGCGGCGCTCTTCGAGCTCCTCGGCCGTGCCGGGCGTGCTCGTCGCGAACGCTTCCTTCAGCAGCGCCTTTTCCTTGGCGCGACGATCACGCACCTTGGATTTGCCCGGAGCAGCCGCGGCTGCGGGCTGCTCGTCGCTCTGATTTGCGTCGTCATCGACGGATACTTCGTTCAGCTTTTTGGTCATGGAGTTCGCCGTACCGGCTATATCGACTCGCGGCTGCTGGACGACAGCCGGTTGAACCGTTGGTGCATGAGTAGTACGTACTGCCGTTTCGTCCGCGGCGGCAGTCGTGTCCCTTGCGCTTTTCGCACTTGCCCGCTTCGCCGCCGGCTGGGCCGGCCCGGAGTCGGGTCTAGCGGCAGCCCGTGTTCTGGCTGCCGGCGCCGGCGCAGCCTGAGCAGTGCCGGCCGCGGCTTTTTTTCCTGCAGGGGCTGACGTGGCTGAAGACGCTGTCCTGATGGAAGAAGCAGACTTGGCCGCTGTGACCTTTGTGGTCGGCTCCGTCGAGCCCTTGCCTGTTGCTTTCTTTCCGCCTGTCGTCTTTGCCATCGCGAATTTCGCCTCTGCTTAGAAAACAAACCGCTGGAAACCTTATATTATAGCACGCTGGGGAACCCTCTCCTGGCGCCCCGGCCGCCTACAGCCCGAGCCGACGCTTCATGTCGGTTCGCTGCTGGTTCAATTCCGTCAATTCCGCCAGTTCCTCGGGTGTGAAAGTGGATTGCCGCGCCAGCCTGTCGAGCCGGTCGCAGCAAGCGTCATAGCGCATCTTGAGCACCGCTGCCTGCAGTTCCTCCCCCGCGATCCGTTCCTGTTCACGCTGCCGCTCGGGCACCGTCTCGTCTTCCGGATTCTGTAACAGCAAGTCGCGGACGTTTTCATCATAGTCCAGAATTTCGCGGAAGATTTCCTCGTAAGTCGCCCCATTCGAGGACGTCCGCAGGACATCCGACAGCAGCCGGAACTCGGCACCGTCGCCCAGCGCGCGCGCATGATCGACGACCTCCGCGAACAACTCGCCGATGCGCGGCAGCGTACGCAGGGTCGCAATCTGATCGTCGTCGAGTTGCGATGCGATCCGCGGATGCATGACGAGCGTGCGCAATGCCCGCTTTTCGCTGTCGGTCACGCGTCGCCGCTCGCTGCGCGGGGGTGCCTGGCGCGGCGGCGCGGCGATCCGCGAATCGACGTCGGACAGCGCGGCCACTTCTTCGAACGGGATATCGAGCCGGTCGGCGAACATGTGCATGATCTGCGCGCGCAACGCGTTCGCCGGCAGCGCCTGCAGCAGCGGCTTCGCATCGAACAGCGCCTTCGCACGGCCTTCCGGCTGATCGAGCGCCTTGCCGGCAATTGCTTCGTTCAACAGAAATTGCGACAACGGCATCGCGCGCTCGACCTGTTCGGAGAACGCATCCGCGCCGAATTCACGTACGTAGCTGTCCGGATCATGCTCGGACGGCAGGAAAAGGAATCGGATCGTGCGATTGTCCGCCGCATGCGGCAGGCATGCCTCGAGCGCGCGGCGTGCCGCACGCCGGCCGGCCGAGTCGCCGTCGAAGCTGAAGATGACCGTGTCGGTCTGGCGCAGCAGCTTCTGTACGTGAATCGGCGTGCACGCCGTGCCGAGCGTCGCGACCGCGTTCGGGAATCCGAGCTGCGCGAGCGCGACGACGTCCATGTAGCCTTCGACGACCAGCACGTACTTGCGCTCGCGAATCGCGAGACGCGCCTCGAACAGCCCGTACAGTTCGCTGCCCTTGTTGAACAGCGGCGTTTCGGGCGAGTTCAGGTACTTCGGCTCGCCGCTGCCGAGCACGCGGCCGCCGAACCCGATCACCTGCCCCTTCACGTTGCGGATCGGGAACATGATTCGCTCGCGGAACCGGTCATAGCGTCGAGCGACACCTTGCCCGTCGGTCTTCTCGCTGACGATCACGAGCCCCGATTCGACGAGCGAATCGTCACGGTAGTCCGGGAACGCGGCTTCGAGGTTCTGCCAGCCGTCCGGTGCATAGCCGAGCCCGAAGCGCGCAGCGATCTCGCCGGTCAGCCCCCGGTTCTTCAGATACTGGATCGCGACGGTCGCGCCGCGCAATTGCTTGCGGTAGTAGTCGCACGCGGCCGACATCACGTCGGACAACGCAGTCGCGACCGACTTCGATACGGGCGCCGGATAATCGCCACCGCCCCCACCGCCACCGCGCATCGACGGCTCGTGCGGCACGGTCAACCCGACCGATTGCGCGAGTTCCTGGACCGCTTCCGGGAACGTGAGGCCGGCGTGCTCCATCAGGAAGCCGATCGCCGTGCCGTGCGCGCCGCAGCCGAAGCAGTGATAGAACTGCTTGGTCGGACTGACGGTAAACGACGGGCTTTTCTCGTTGTGGAACGGGCACAGCCCCATGAAGTTCGCGCCGCCCTTCTTGAGCTGCACGTACCGGCCCACCACGTCGACGATATCGACGCGGTTCAGCAAATCCTGCAGGAACGAATGCGGAATCACCGTGGGATCGAGCGAAAAAAACGATACGACGCCCCGGCGCACGCGCATGCGGCGCGCCGGGAAGCGGGATTTACTTAGAAAGCGCGGCCTTGACCTGCGCGGAAACGGCCGTCATGTCGGCACGGCCGGCGAGCTTGCCCTTCAGCACGCCCATCACCTTGCCCATGTCCTGCGGGCCCGCCGCGCCCGTTGCCGCGACCGCGGCCTGGACTTCGGCAGCCACTTCGGCGTCCGACAGCTGCGCGGGCATGTAGGCGCCCAGCACGGTCAGCTCGGCCTGTTCCTTCGCGACGAGATCGTCGCGGCCAGCGGCCTCGAACTGGCTGATCGAATCCTTGCGCTGCTTGATCATCTTGTCGATCACGGCCGTGATGCCCGCGTCGTCGAGGGTCACGCGATCGTCGACCTCGCGTTGCTTGATCGCGGCCATCAGCAGGCGAATCGTCGCCAGACGCTCGCTTTCCTTCGCGCGCATCGCGGCCTTCATGTCTTCGCTGATCTGCTCTTTCAAACTCATCTTGCACCCGGGATGGAAGTGTGACTTCGACGCCCACAAAAGGGCGTCAACACAAAAACCCGCTTGGGACTATGTCTCAAGCGGGTTGCTCGAATCCGGCATCGGCGACTCGCCCCGCAATCGTGACCGACCGTGCGGAATCGCCGGTGCGCCGCTCGGTGAATCGCGCGGCGCTCAATCGTTCAGTACAGCTTCTTCGGCAACGTCTGGCTGCGGATCCGCTTGTAATGACGCTTCACCGCGGCAGCCTTCTTGCGCTTGCGTTCGGCCGTCGGCTTCTCGTAAAACTCGCGCGCACGAAGCTCGGTCAACAGACCGTTCTTCTCGATCGTGCGCTTGAAGCGACGCATGGCGACTTCGAACGGCTCGTTCTCTTTAACGCGAATGATCGTCATGATCCGACACGAATAAAGGTTTGCAGGGAAGATTTACGAGTATAGCAGAGCACCGCACAAAGACATAAGGGCCGGGTCCCGTATACACGGGCAGGCCGCGGGCCGTCACGCGCCGCGCGCGAACTCCGCCGCCGCCTGCCCGGCCGCCGTGCCGGACGCCCATGCCCACTGGAAGTTGTAGCCGCCGAGCCAGCCCGTCACGTCCACGGCTTCGCCGATGAAGAACAGCCCCGGCACCCGCGCGCTCATCATCGTCGCCGACGACAGTTCGCGCGTATCGACACCGCCCTTCGTCACCTCGGCCTTCTTGTAGCCCTCGGTGCCGTTCGGCGTCAGCGTCCAGCCGGACAGCGCATCGCCGATCTGGCGCAGCGTCTTGTCGGGCAGGTCCGCGAGCCGCGCATCGGCCGTGACGCGGTGCGTGTCGAGCCACACGTGCGCGAGACGCGACGGCACCCAGTCCGCGAGCAACGAGCCGATCTGGCGCTTCGACGAGCGCTTCGCGTCCAGTAGTTCGGCCACCGCGTCGCGCTGCGGCAGCAGGTCGATGCGAATCGGATCGCCGGACTGCCAGTAGCTGGATATCTGCAGAATGCCGGGCCCCGACAGGCCGCGATGAGTCAGCAGCAGATCCTCGACGAATTCGCCGCCGCGCTTCTTGTCGCCGGTCGACACGCGCACCTCGAGCGACACGCCGGACAGCGCCGCGAACGGCTCCCAGTCCTGCTGCGCGAACGTGAGCGGCACGAGCGCGGGCCGCGTATCGACGAGTTTGTGGCCGAACTGCTTCGCGAGCCGGTAGCCGAAGTCCGTCGCGCCGATCTTCGGGATCGACAGGCCTCCCGTCGCAACGACCAGCGCGCGCGCGCGGATCGGCCCCGCCTGCTGCGTGTCGAGCGTGAAGCCGTCCTCCGGCGCGTGGCGCACCGCGTCCACGACCACGGGCCGGCGCCACGCGATGCCGCCCGCGTCGCACTCATGCTTCAGCACGTCGATGATCGCGTCGCTGCCGTGGTCGCAAAAGAGCTGGCCCTTGTGCTTTTCGTGCCAGGTGACATGATGGCGCTTGAGCAGCCCGAGGAAGTCGCGCGGCGTATAGCGCGCGAGCGCCGAGCGCGCGAAATGAGGATTCGACGACAGGTAGTTGTCGGGGCCAGCGTACAGATTCGTGAAGTTGCAGCGGCCGCCGCCCGAGATGCGGATTTTCTCTGCGAGCCGCGGCGCGTGGTCGATCAGCACCACACGGCGGCCGAGTTGCCCGGCGACCGCGGCGCTCATCATCCCGGCGGCGCCCGCGCCGATCACGGCGATGTCATAAGTTTCCATGGCGCGGATTGTACCTGCCCAGCCCGGGACCGGGCCGCCCGCGGCGGCGGCCAGCCCTCGCCTGCTATAATTTCAGGATACGTTGACCTTCCTGCGGCACGTCCGATACGGCGCGCCCTGCCCGCACCCATGCTCGTTCTCGGCATCGAAAGCTCCTGCGACGAAACCGGCCTCGCGCTCTACGACACGCAGCGCGGCCTGCTCGCGCACGCGCTCCATTCGCAGATCGCGATGCATCGCGAATACGGCGGCGTCGTGCCCGAGCTCGCCTCGCGCGACCACATCCGCCGCGCGCTGCCGCTGCTCGAGGAAGTGATGACCCAAAGCGGCACGCACCGCGACGACATCGACGCGATCGCCTTCACACAGGGCCCCGGCCTCGCCGGCGCACTGCTGGTCGGCGCGAGCATCGCGAATGCGCTCGCGCTCGCGTGGAACAAGCCGACCGTCGGCATCCATCACCTCGAAGGCCATCTGCTGTCGCCGCTGCTCGTCGACGCGCCGCCGCCGTTCCCGTTCATCGCGCTGCTCGTGTCGGGCGGCCATACGCAACTGATGCGTGTGACCGACGTCGGCGTGTACGAGACACTGGGCGAGACGCTCGACGATGCGGCCGGCGAAGCGTTCGACAAGACCGCGAAGCTGATCGGCCTCGGCTACCCGGGCGGCCCGGAAGTCTCGAAGCTCGCGGAAACGGGCACGCCGGGCGCCGTCGTGCTGCCGCGTCCGATGCTGCATTCCGGCGATCTCGACTTCAGCTTCAGCGGCCTGAAGACGGCCGTGCTCACGCAGATGAAGAAATTCGAGGCCGCGAAGCTCGAAGGCGAGGCGCTGGAGCGCGCGAAGGCCGACCTCGCGCGCGGCTTCGTCGATGCGGCCGTCGACGTGCTCGTCGCGAAGTCGCTCGCCGCGCTCAAGAAAACGAAGCTCAAGCGGCTCGTGGTCGCCGGCGGCGTCGGCGCGAATCGCCAGTTGCGCGCGGCGCTATCGGCCGCCGCGGCCAAGCGCGGCTTCGACGTGCACTACCCCGACCTCGCGCTCTGCACCGACAACGGCGCAATGATCGCGCTCGCCGGCGCGCTGCGACTCGGCCGCTGGCCCGAGCAAGCAAGCGCCGACTACGCGTTCACGGTCAAACCGCGCTGGGATCTCGCGTCGCTCGCACGCTGAGCCGCACAACGCGATAACCCCGCGCCGGCCGGCACGCTCCGAAAAAAAGCCGCTCAATTCGAGCGGCCTTCTTCATTGCAGCGGCGAATCGACGCAGCGTTACGCGGCGTGGCGCTTGTCGCGCTCGATCAGCGCATACGCGCTGTGATTGTGGATCGACTCGAAGTTCTCGGCTTCGAGCACATACGCGATCACGCGCGCATCCGCATCGAGACGCTGCGCGACGTCGCGCACCAGATCCTCGACGAACTTCGGGTTTTCGTACGCACGCTCCGTGACGAACTTCTCGTCCGGACGCTTCAGCAGGCCCCACAGCTCGCACGACGCCTCTTCTTCCGCGATGCGGATCAGCGCTTCGACCGGCAGGTCGGCCGCGAGCTCGGCGTCGATCGTCACGTGCGAGCGCTGGTTGTGCGCGCCGTACTGCGAGATCTTCTTCGAGCACGGGCACAGGCTCGTCACCGGCACGAGCACCTTCAGGAACAGGCGCGTCTCGCCGTCGCGGCTTTCGCCCGCGAGCGTCACTTCATAGTCGAGCAGGCTCTGCACCCCCGACACCGGCGCCGTCTTGTTCACGAAATACGGAAACGTGACCTCGATGCGGCCGGCCTCGGCTTCGAGCTTCTCGAGCATCGATGCAAGCATCGCGCGGAAGCGTTCGACCGTCAGCGGCGCACGGTTGTCTTCGAGCAGCGCGACGAAGCGCGACATGTGCGTGCCCTTCTGATCGGCGGGCAGACGCACGTCGAGGTTCCAGACGCCGACGGTCGGCTGCACGTCGCCGCTCTCGGTGCACACCGTCAACGGATGCCGGACCGCCTTCACGCCCACGCGCTGAATCGGAATCTGGCGGGTATCCACCGTGCTCTGCACGTCGGGCATCACGAAGGCGGGATTCATCTGGTTCATCTTGTTCAATCCTTGTAAGCCGCGCGTTCGACGACGCGCACGCCGCGTCATGCGGCAGCCGGAAAAGCAACATGGGCCCGCAGGCCCATGTTTTCCGAATCAATGAAGACCGGTTATGCCAGTCGCACCGACGCCGCCCGCGGGCGGCGCCAGCTTACGCGACGCGCTTCGCCTGACCGGCGACATCGGCCGCCGGGCTCAGGAAGCGTTCGCGAATCGATTTCGCGATGCCCGCGCCGTCGAGGCCGCATTGCGACAGCAGCTTCGCGGGGTCGCCGTGATCGATGAACTGGTCAGGGAGGCCCAATTGTATTACGGGTCGGATAACCCCACTCTCCATCAGGGCTTCGACGCAGGCCGAGCCCGCACCGCCCATCACGCAGCCTTCCTCGACCGTGACGAGGTAGTCGTGCGTCTCGGCGAGTTCACGCACGAGCGCCGCATCGACCGGCTTCACGAAGCGCATGTTCGCGACCGTTGCGTCGAGCTCTTCACCCGCCACGAGCGACGGCGCGACCATCGTGCCGAACGCGAGGATTGCGACGCGCTTGCCTTCCGGCTGCGACGTACGGCGACGCACTTCGCCCTTGCCGAGCGGGATCCCGGTGAGTTCCTTCACCGTCGCCACGCCCGTGCCCGCGCCGCGCGGATAACGCACCGCGGTCGGGTTCGGCTGCTGAAGCGCCGTGTGCAGCATCTGGCGGCACTCGTTCTCGTCGGACGCAGCCATGACCGTCATGTTCGGGATGCAGCGCATGAACGCGAGATCGTACGCGCCGGCGTGCGTCGCGCCGTCGGCACCGACGAGGCCCGCACGGTCGATGGCGAACACGACCGGCAGATTCTGCAGCGCGACGTCGTGAATCAGTTGATCGTAGGCACGCTGCAGGAACGTCGAGTAGATCGCGACGACGGGCTTCAACCCCTCGGTTGCGAGGCCGCCTGCGAACGTCACCGCGTGCTGCTCGGCGATGCCGACGTCGTAGTAGCGATCCTTGAAGCGCTTCTCGAATTCGACCATGCCCGAACCTTCGCGCATCGCGGGCGTGATGCCGACGACGCGCGAATCGCGCTCGGCTTCGTCGCACAGCCATTCGCCGAACACCTGCGTGTATGTCTTCTTCGCGGGCGTGGTCGACGGCTTGATGCCTTCTGCCGGGTTGAACTTGCCGGGACCGTGATAGAGCACGGGATCGGCTTCGGCGAGCTTGTAGCCCTGGCCTTTCTTCGTCACCACGTGCAGGAACTGCGGGCCGCGCAGTTCGCGGATGTTCTGCAGCGTCGGGATCAGCGAATCGAGATCGTGACCGTCGATCGGGCCGATGTAGTTGAAGCCGAACTCTTCGAACAGCGTAGCCGGTACGACCATGCCCTTCGCATGCTCCTCGAGCTTGCGCGCGAGTTCGAGCACGGGGGGCGCGACGCTCAGCACGCGCTCGACGCCTGCGCGCGCGGCCGCGTAGAAGCGGCCCGACATCAGGCGTGCGAGATGGCGATTCAGCGCGCCGACCGGCGGCGAAATCGACATGTCGTTGTCGTTGAGGATCACGAGCAGCTTCGCATCCTCCGACACGCCCGCGTTGTTCATCGCCTCGAACGCCATGCCGGCCGTCATCGCACCGTCGCCGATCACCGCGATCGAGAAGCGATCGTCGCCGTTCAGCTGGCTGCCGATCGCCATGCCGAGCGCCGCCGAGATCGACGTGCTCGAGTGTGCGGTGCCGAACGTGTCGTATTCGGATTCACTGCGACGCGGAAAACCCGAGATGCCGCCGTACTGGCGCAGCGAATGCATCTGGTCGCGGCGCCCCGTCAGGATCTTGTGCGGGTAGGTCTGGTGACCCAC
This sequence comes from Burkholderia sp. WTPI3, assembly GCF_021483755.1. NCBI lineage: Bacteria > Pseudomonadati > Pseudomonadota > Betaproteobacteria > Burkholderiales > Burkholderiaceae > Burkholderia > Burkholderia sp. WTPI3. Next base: position 38,838 of record NZ_JAGIXF010000028.1, read on the forward strand.
GTCCCAGACGATCCGGTCGTTCGGCGTGTTGAACACGTAGTGCAACGCGATCGTCAGCTCGACCGTCCCGAGGTTGGACGACAGATGGCCGCCCGTCTTCGACACGCTGTCGAGCACGAACGCGCGCAGTTCGTCCGCGAGCGGTTGGAGTTGGCGACGATCGAGGCGGCGCAAATCCGCCGGGTCGTCGATGGTTTTCAGCAAGTCGTACATCGTCGTTCCATTGTAGGAAATCAAACGCGCCCGCATTCTATTGCACGCACCGTAGCGTGTGCGCAGCGGCGGGCTTTCGCGTCAGCTGACCCGGTTCACCACCAGGTCGGCAAGTTCGGCGAGACGCTGTGCGCGTGCGCCGAACGGTTTCAGCGCGTCGTGCGCTTCGGCGCGCAGCTGGGCTGCGAGCTCGCGCGACGCGTCGAGGCCGAGGATCGATACGTAGGTCGGCTTGTCGTTCGCCGCGTCCTTGCCGGCCGTCTTGCCGAGCGTCGCCGAATCGGTCGTGACGTCGAGAATATCGTCGACGACCTGAAAGGCCAGACCCACGGCCCCCGCGTATACATCGAGCGCAGCCATCGCTTCCGCCGACGGCGCCTCGCCAGCCAGTGCCCCCATCCGCACGGCCGCACGCAGCAGCGCGCCCGTCTTCATCCGGTGCATCGTCTCGAGCTGTTCACGCGTCAGCTTGAGGCCGACGCTCGCCAGGTCGATCGCCTGACCGCCGGCCATGCCGATCGAGCCGCTCGCGAGCGCAAGCTCGCGCACGAGCGCGGCCTGCTGCACCGGCGACAGCGCAGCGGCGTCGGTCAGCGCGACGAATGCCTGCGACTGCAGCGCATCGCCGACCAGCAGCGCCGTCGGCTCGTCGTACTGCACGTGCACGGTCGGCTTGCCGCGTCGCAGCGCGTCGTCGTCCATGCACGGCATGTCGTCGTGCACGAGCGAGTAGACGTGGATCATCTCCAGCGCCGCCGCCGCCGCGTTGCGCGCCGCTTCCGTCGCGCCGGTCAGTTCGCCTGCCGCATGGCACAGCAGCGGGCGAACGCGCTTGCCGCCGCCGAGGACCGCGTAGCGCATCGCTTCGTGGAGCTGCGTGGGCACCACGTTTTCAGCCGGCAAATAGTGGCCGAGTGCGTCCTCGACGCGGTCGAGCACGGACCGCATCCATTGTTCGAATGTCATAGATCGTCGTCTTCGCCGTCCGTGGCGGCCGTTCCGGACGAAAGCGGCTTCAGCGTCGCGCCGTCGAGCACGCGGACCTGCTGCTCCACCTTCTCGAGTTGCTGTTGGCAAAATGCAACGAGGGTCGCACCGCGGCGATACGCCGCCAGCGAATCCTCGAGGCTCAGTGCGCCGCCTTCCATCCGGGCAACCAGCGTCTCGAGTTCCGCGAGCGCCGCTTCGTAATTATCCGGCAACGGCTCGGTGCCATTACCGGGCGGGGTAGCGCCTTGGGATGCGGTTTTCGCCATGGACGAGGGTGTCAAATTTCAAAACAAGTCGGACATTCTACGGCAAAAGAGAATTTTCCGACCTGCCGACTTGGGCACCCTGGCCCGGCTTCGGGCCCCTTCTGTTGCACACATTGTGCACCCGGCGATCGTCGCCCGACAAAAAATTGACACAAATCAGGCACTTAATCCTAGCCTTGCGAGGCGAACCGGGTATAATTCCCCGTTTCCCTAAATCGATTTTTCGATGGTTGGGTTGTTCACTGCTTTCACGCTAACACCGGGAGTGGGAATGTCCAATCTGAGCGATGCGCTTCAGTTGAAGTCGGCTCACAGCCAGCTTCCAGTCACTGCATATTTCGATGAGGCGCTGCTCGAGCGCGAGATCGAAACCCTCTTCAAGAAAGGACCTCGTTACGTCGGGCACGAGTTGATGGTGCCCGAGGCGGGGGATTATTTTGCGCTGCCGTCCGAGAAGGAAGGCCGCGTGCTGGTCCGCAATCCGGCGAACCAGATCGAACTGCTGTCGAACGTGTGCCGCCACCGGCAGGCGATCATGCTCAACGGGCGCGGCCACGCACAGAACATCGTGTGCCCGCTGCACCGCTGGACGTACGATCTGGAAGGCCAGTTGCTCGGCGCACCGCACTTCCCCGACAAGCCGTGCCTGAACCTCGGCGAGAGCCCGCTGCAGAACTGGCAGGGGCTGCTGTTCGAGGCCGAAGGCCGCAACGTCGCGCGCGACCTGGCGAACCTCGGCACGAAGCATCACTTCGACTTCTCCGAGTACCAGTTCGATCACGTCGAAGTGCACGAGTGCGATTACAACTGGAAGACGTTCATCGAGGTCTACCTCGAGGATTACCACGTCGTTCCGTTCCACCCGGGCCTCGGCAGCTTCGTGTCGTGCGACGATCTCAACTGGGAGTTCGGCGACTGGTACAGCGTGCAAACGGTCGGCGTGCACAACGCGCTCGCCAAGCCGGGCAGCGCGACCTACCAGAAGTGGCACGAGCAGGTGCTCAAGTTCCGCAACGGCGTGCCGCCGGAGTTCGGCGCGATCTGGATGGTCTACTACCCGGGCCTGATGATCGAGTGGTATCCGCACGTGCTCGTCGTGTCGTGGCTGATCCCGCGCGGCCCGCAGAAGACGACGAACATCGTCGAGTTCTATTACCCCGAGGAAATCGCGCTGTTCGAGCGCGAGTTCGTCGAGGCCGAGCGCGCCGCTTATATGGAGACGGCCGTCGAGGACGACGAAATCGCGATGCGGATGGACGCAGGCCGGCGTGCGTTGATGGCGCGCGGCGAGTCGCAGGTCGGTCCATACCAGAGCCCGATGGAAGACGGCATGCAGCACTTCCACGAGTTCCTGCGCCGCCATCTCGGCGATATCTGACGGCCTCCGCGGCGCTCCGGCGCCGCACGGCATTCGGCATATGAAAAGACGGGTTTCGGCCCGTCTTTTTTTGTTTAGACTTGGAGTATCAGGCCGTTTGCACTCCAGGGAGCCGTCATGCCACACACCCACTACACCACGCTCATCTCCGCAGCCAATCTCGCCGAGCGCCTGGCAGCCGCGCCCGGCAGCGTCGCCGTGTTCGACTGCCGCTTCGATCTCGTCGATCCGAACGCGGGTGAAGCCGCCTATGCGGCCGGCCATATCGCAGGCGCCCAGTACCTTCATCTCGATCGCGACCTGTCCGGACGCAAGACGGGCACCAACGGCCGCCATCCGCTGCCGACCCGGGACGCGCTCGCCACCCTGCTCGCGAGCCGCGGCGTCAAACAGGGCCAGCAGGTCGTGGCCTATGACGCACAAGGCGGCGCCTATGCGGCGCGCCTGTGGTGGCTGCTGCGCTGGCTCGGGCACGATTCGGTCGCCGTGCTCGACGGCGGCCTGCAGGCATGGGAAGCGGCCGGCCAGCCGCTGACGACCGACGTGCCGCACCCCGCCGCCGGCGATTTCCGTACGGGGGCGCCGCTAGAATCGACGGTCGATGCGGCAACCGTGCTCGCGAACGTGACGTCGCCCGCGCGTGTCGTGATCGACGCGCGCGCACCGGACCGCTATCGCGGCGAAAACGAAACGATCGATCGTGTGGGCGGCCACATTCCGGGCGCACGCAACCGGTTCTTCAAGGACAACCTGAACGCCGACGGCCGCTTCAAGACCGGCCACGAGCTGCGCGAGACGTTCACGACACTGCTGGCCGGCACCGAACCGAATCGCGCGATCCTGCAGTGCGGCTCGGGTGTCACCGCATGCCACAACGCGCTCGCGCTAGAGATCGCGGGGCTGCACGGCGCGTCGCTGTATCCGGGCTCGTGGAGCGAGTGGAGCGCCGATCCGTCGCGACCGGTCGCGACCGGCCCGACGCCGTAAGCATCGGCGCGGCACGATGACGAAGCGGCGGCCCCGGCCGCCGCTTGCTGTTTACATCACGCCATACTTGTGGAACCACGCGATCGCGCGCTTCCAGCCGTCCTCGGCGTCACCCTTCACGTAGCTCGGCCGATAGTCGGCGAAAAACGCGTGGCCAGCATCCGGATAGACGACGATCTCAGACTCGCGGGCGAGCTTCGAATCGCTTGTCTGGATCGCCTTACGCATGTCCGCGAGCGACGCCTGCGTGATGTTCTGATCCTTCTCGCCGTACAGCCCGAGCACCGGCACCTTCAGCGACGACGCACGATCGACCGGATTGAACGGCGTCATCTCGTCGGTCTTGCCTTCGACGAACCCGTACCACGCCACCGCGGCGCGCACGTGCGGATTGTGCTCCGCATACAGCCACGCCTGACGACCGCCCCAGCAGAACCCGGTCACGCCGAGACGCGACAGGTCGCCGCCGTTCTTCCCGGCCCATGCGACGGTCGCATCGAGATCCTCGGTGACCTGCCGGTCAGGGACCTTGCTGATGATGTGGTCGTACAGTTCCTTCATCGTCGGATACTTCGCCGCGTTGCCCTGCCGTGCGAACAGATCCGGCGCGATCGCGAGATAGCCGAGCTTCGCGAAGCGGCGACAGACGTCGGCGATATGCGCATGCACGCCGAAGATCTCGTGAATTACGATGACGACCGGCAAGTTCGTCTTGTCGACCGGTTGCGCGCGATACGCGGGGATGCTCGCATCGCCCGAGCGGATCTCGATGGTGTCGACGTCCAGCCCGGCGCTGTCGGTCGTGACCGTCTGCGCCGACACGGGCAGCACCGCTGCCGCGAAAGTACCGCCCAGCGCGGCCTGCATGAACTTGCGGCGCGAGAACGGAACGTGGGGAACCAGGCTGTCGACTTCGGGTTTCAACATGAATGCACTCCTCGATTGGGCGCCGCCGTCACGGTCACGGATTCGATCTGACGGGGCATCGCGCCGGCGGACGGCGCGGTTGTTGCGGCGGTTGGCACCCCGCCGCAAACGGAAACCCGGACAAGATGCCCAATAATCCGTTGCCACGTCAACTGTCAGATGTGTAAGACTCGATTACGACGACTCGATCGAGCGGTGTCGATGGCGATGTCGATGCGCGCCGACGGGACCGGAAATCCACACGCAGCAGGTATGCTGCGACACGCCGCTGCGTAATCGAATGCTTGCCGATCGAAACACAAAAAGACGTTGCAGCCAGCGGTGCGCTGGCAAGCGCAGCGTGCGGCGACGCTTCCCGCAACTGAAGCAACGACGGGCAGGAACCCGTTCCCTGCCCGCTTCATGCGCGATCCGTGCGCTCAGTGCAACTTGACGCGCGGCAACGTCGTGCGCCGCAGCCAGTGCGCGAACGTGTCGAGCACCATGCGCGGATAGCCGTGCAGCGCCGCGATATGCAGCCGGTACAGCGACATGTACATGAACCGCGCGAACAGCCCTTCGATCAGCATGTTGCCGCCGATCAGCCCGCCCATCAGGTTGCCGACCGCGCTGAAGTGACCGAGCGACACGAGCGAACCGAAATCGCGATACGTGAACTCGGGCAGCGGACGCCCGTCGAGCCGGCAGCCGATCGCCTTCAGCAGGAAGCTCGCCTGCTGGTGCGCGGCCTGCGCGCGCGGCGGCACGTTGCGCTCGTTGCCCGGCCACACGCATGCGGCACAATCGCCGAGCGCGAACACGTTGTCGTCGGTGAAAGTTTGCAGCGTGCGACGCACGTCGAGCTGGCCAAGCTTGTTGACCTGAAGGCCGTCGAGATGCGACAGCACCGACGGCGCCTTGATGCCGGCCGCCCAGACCGTGAGGTCCGCGCGCACCGCCTTGCCGCTCGCGGTATGCACGACACCCGGCGCGACCTCGGTCACGCGCTCGGCAAGCATCAGCCGCACGCCGAGCTTCTCGAGCAGTTCAGCCGTCGCCGCGGACACGCGCTCCTGCAATGCCGGGAGAATCCGCGGCCCCGATTCGATCAGCACGATGCCGACGTCGTGCCGCGGATCGAGCTTGTGCAGACCGTACACGGACAGCACCTGGGCAGTATTGCGCAACTCCGCGGACAACTCGACGCCCGTCGCACCGCCACCGACGATCACGACCTGGATGCGTGGCTCGGCCGCCGCACCGGGCACGGGTTCGGCAGGCGCCTGATGTTCGGCGCGCATGCACGCAGCGATCAGCCGCTTGCGGAAACGCTCGGCCTCGCCGACGGTATCCAGCGCGATCGTGTTTTCCGCCGCGCCCTGCACGCCGAAGAAGTGCGTCGTGCTGCCGATCGCGATCACGAGCGTGTCGTATTCGAGGTCACGCGCCGGCAGCAGCTCCTCGCCATCGCTGTCGTTGACGGGCGACAGCGTGATGCGCTTCGCGGCACGGTCGAGCGCGCTCAGTTCGCCCTGCTGGAACTCGAACCCGTGCCAGCGCGCCTGCGCCGCGTATTCGAGCTCCTGCGTGAACGGGTCCATGCTGCCGGCCGCGACTTCGTGCAGCAATGGTTTCCAGATGTGGGTCGGATTGCGGTCGACGAGCGTGACGAGCGCACGCGCAGGACGATTGCCGCGCGCGCCGTAACGGTCGCCGAGCCGCGTCGCCAGTTCCAGGCCGCCCGCGCCTCCGCCTACGATGATGATCCGATGCATCTGACTCCCCCTTTGCGATTCGAAACTGCTGCCGCCGGACGATACAGACGCGATGCGTTCGCATCGCCCGCTGGATTAACCAGTTCGGACATCATCGATGTGCAGTTCGAAGCACTTCGATGCGTCCGATCCCGGAACGCGTGGCACGCAGCCCCCGCGACAATGACCTGACTGACATGCATTGTCCGGGAGCTTGCGCGTTGACCACAAGCAAACCGTCTCGATATTCAACATCTCCGCAACAATATGCCGCGGGAATGCGGGAATCAGGCAGCGATGCGTCAGTGCGCCTCTTCCCAGTTCGCACCGGCGCCGACTTCGGCGACGAGCGGGACCTTCAGCTTCGCGACGCCGCACATCATTTCCGGCAACTTCTCGCGCACGAGCGACAGTTCGCCGTCGGGCACCTCGAGCACCAGTTCATCGTGCACCTGCATGATCATCCGCGACGCAAGCCCGTCGCGCGTGAGCCAGTCGTCCACCGCGATCATCGACAGCTTGATCAGGTCGGCCGCCGTGCCCTGCATCGGTGCATTGATGGCCGCGCGTTCGGCCGCCTGACGGCGCGGGCCGTTGCCGCCGTTGATTTCCGGCAGCCACAGGCGACGGCCGAAAACGGTCTCAACGTAGCCCTTTTCCTTCGCCACGGCGCGCGTATTTTCCATGTACTGCGCAACACCGGGGTAACGCGCGAAGTAGCGGTCGATATAGAGCTTCGCCGCATCGCGCGTGATGCCGAGGTTCGACGCGAGGCCGAACGCGCTCATCCCGTAGATGAGCCCGAAGTTGATCACCTTCGCGATCCGGCGCTGGTCGGAATTGACTTCCAGCGGGGTCACGCCGAACACTTCAGCGGCGGTGGCACGGTGAATGTCCTCGCCCTGCGAGAACGCACGCAAGAGCGACGCGTCGCCCGAGATGTGCGCCATGATCCGCAGTTCGATCTGCGAATAGTCGGCCGACACGATCCGGTGGCCCGGTGACGCGATGAATGCCTCGCGAATTCGCCGGCCTTCGGCCGTGCGCACCGGAATGTTCTGAAGATTGGGATCGTTCGACGCGAGGCGGCCCGTGACGGCGACGGCCTGCGCATAGTTCGTATGCACGCGGCCCGTTTCGGGATTCACCATGCGCGGCAGCTTGTCGGTGTACGTCGACTTCAGCTTCGACAGTCCGCGATGTTCGAGCAGCAGCTTCGGCAGCGGATAATCCTCGGCCAGCTTCTGCAGCACTTCTTCGTCGGTCGACGGTGCGCCGCTCGGCGTTTTCTTCACGACCGGCAACTGCAGCTTCTCGAAGAAGATCTGCCCGATCTGCTTCGGCGAGCCGAGATTGAATTCGCCGCCGGCCAGTTCGTACGCCTGCCCTTCGAGCTCGATGAGCCGCGTGGCGATCTCGCTGCTTTGCGCCTGCAACAGCGCATCGTCGATCAGCACGCCGGTACGCTCCATCTTGCGCAACACGAGCGACACCGGCATCTCGATGTCGCGATACACGTGCTCGAGGCCGGGCTCGCGCGCGACCTGCGGATACAACACCTGATGAAGCTGCAACGTGATGTCGGCATCTTCAGCCGCGTACGCAGCGGCCTGCTCGAGCGCGACTTCATCGAAGCCGATCTGCTTAGCGCCCTTGCCAGCCACGTCTTCGTACTTGATCGTCTTGACGCCCAGATGACGCAGCGCGAGGCTGTCCATGTCGTGTGTGCGATGCGATTCGAGCACGTACGATTCGAGCAGCGTGTCGTGCTCGATGCCGTTCAGCGCGATACCGTAATTCGCGAGCACCTGCGCGTCGTACTTCAGGTGCTGGCCGACCTTCTTTCGATCGGCCGATTCGAGCCACGGCTTCAGGCGTGCGAGCACGTCGTCGAACGGAAGCTGCTCGGGCAGATCGGGGCCGCGATGCGCAACCGGCAGATAGGCAGCCTTGCCCGGCTCGATCGAGAACGACAGCCCGACGAGTCGCGCCACCATCGGATCGAGCGACGTGGTTTCGGTATCGAATGCGGTCAGTGCGGCCGCATCGATCTTCGCGAACCATGCGTCGAACTGCTCCCACGTCTGGATCGTGTCGTATTCGCGGACGATGTCGGCCATCACCACCGGCGCCGGCTCGCCTTCCGGCGCATCGGCACCGCCGCCTTCGGCGGGCGCGCTCTCGACTTCGCGCAGCCACGTCTTGAAGCCGTAGCGCGCGAAGATGTCGCGCAGCAGGTCGCGCGCTTCGCCATCGGATTTCAGCGACGCCTCGATCGATTCGAGATGCGGCGCGAGATCGCAGGCCGTCTCGACGGTTACGAGCTTGCGGCCGAGCGGCAGGAAGTCGAGTGCGCGGCGCAGATTGTCGCCGACCACGCCCTTGATCTCGCCCGCGTGTTCGATCACGCCGTCGAGGCTGTCGTATTGCGACAGCCACTTGACGGCCGTCTTCGGCCCGCACTTCTCGACGCCCGGCACGTTGTCGACGGTGTCGCCGATCAGCGACAGGTAGTCGATGATCCGCTCGGGCGGCACGCCGAACTTCGCGATCACGCCGTCTCGATCGAGCGTCTCGTTGGTCATCGTATTGACGAGCGTGACGCGATCGGTAACAAGCTGCGCGAGATCCTTGTCGCCGGTCGACACGATCACGTTCATGCCGTGCCGCTCGGCTTCGCGCGCAAGCGTGCCGATCACGTCGTCGGCTTCGACACCCTCGACCATCAACAACGGCCAGCCGAGTGCACGCACCGCGCCGTGAATCGGTTCGACCTGCAATGCAAGATCGGACGGCATCGACGGACGGTTTGCCTTATAGTCGGCATAAAGGTCATCGCGGAACGTCTTGCCCTTTGCATCGAACACGCAAGCGCTATACTCTGCACTGACTTCCTTGCGCATACGGCGCAGCATGTTGATGATTCCGTAGAGCGCTCCGGTCGGCTCCCCGCCAGGGCCACGCAAATCAGGCATCGCATGGTAAGCCCGATACAGATAGCTCGAACCGTCAACCAATAGCAGGGTCTTACCTTCCAGATTTCGTTCTTCAGGCATTATGAACAAGAGAAAAGTGATTCCGAGTCTGCGTTCGCTCGCAGATCAAGAACGCGCGACGGCCAAGAAGGCACGCGCATCGTGGCAGATGTTCACGATTATGGCAGAGTTTATCGAGGCGACCGAGTACCTGTCGGAGATCCGCCCTGCCGTCAGCATCTACGGTTCTGCCCGCCTCAAACCCGACACGCCGCACTACAAGCTCGCCGTGCAGATCGCACGCAAGCTCTCCGACGCCGGCTTCGCCGTGATCTCCGGCGGCGGCCCCGGCATCATGGAAGCCGCGAACAAGGGCGCGCACGCCGGCAAGGCGCCGTCGGTCGGCCTGAACATCGAGTTGCCGCATGAGCAGGCCGGCAACCACTATCAGGACATCTCGCTGCGCTTCCGTCACTTCTTCACGCGCAAGGTCACGTTCGTGAAGAACTCCGATGCGGTGATCGTGATGCCGGGCGGCTTCGGCACGCTCGACGAACTGTCCGAAGTGCTCACGCTGATCCAGACGAAAAAGTCGCGCCTCGTGCCGATCATTCTCGTCGGCAGCGAGTTCTGGAAGGGCCTGCTGCAGTGGTTCCGCGATCAGCTGATTCCGATGGGGCTCATCAATCCGGAAGACATGAACTTGATGCAGGTGATCGACGATCCCGACCAGGTGCTCGACGCCGTGCTCGCGTTCTACGAGGACAGCGGCGAAGAGGAGGGCTCGGACGATGCCGAAGGTCATCCGCCGGGGCCCGAAGAAGACCGCATGTTCTACCTGTAAATCCGTCAATCGATCGATGTCGATGGCCGGCCTCATGGCCGGCGTATCGCTTCACGCGCGGCAGGCATGGCCATTCGGCCTCCTGCCGCGCATGACTTTGTAACGCCGCGTTAATCCGGTTTCACGGCCGCGTGCCGTCGAATGTCAAATCCCGGCAGCCCGCACCGCGCAATGCGCGGCAACGTCCCGTGCGTGCGGCTCGTCATTGTCAAATCACGCTGCGCGCGCCATTCGGTCGCGCTGCGTCACGCCAATCCGCCGTAACAAGCGCGCCTCGCCTTTTCCACGCCGCGCCCGCACACTGCAGTCGTCGGCGTGGCGGCCCCCCGGTGGAACGATTCCCCCTCGCGTCCATCGCGTCGCGCCGACCTCTCAACAACGACATCACGGAAACAAACATGCAACGCTCGCTGATCGCCCTCGCCTTCGCCGGCCTCGGCCTCTCGCTGTCCGGCCTCGCCCACGCCGTCAACGTCGATGTCAACATCGGCACGCCCGCGCCGGTCGTCGTCGCGCCGGCACCCGTGGCGGTGGTCGGCTGGCACGGCGACCGCTACTGGGACGGCCATCGCTACTGGGAACGCCGCGAATGGGAAGACCATCAGCGCCACCATGGCCACGATGGCCGCGACGGGTACCACTGCCCGCCGGGACACATGAAGAAAGGCGAGTGCTGAACGCCCGGGCGCAGGGCCTTCGAGGCCGCGCACTGACGTAAAAAAACAAGGCCGCACGCGAACGAAGGTTCGCGTGCGGCCTTTGTCATTGCAGGCGCGGCTGCGCCGCGCGCGTTACTGAAACGCCACTTCCGCAAAGCTGCGCAGCTTGCGGCTATGCAGCTTGTCAAGCCCGTTCGTGCGCAGGATCTCCATCGCCTTCACGCCAATCTGCAGATGCTGGTCGACCTGCCCGCGATAGAACGTGTCGGCCATGCCCGGCAGTTTCAGCTCGCCGTGCAGCGGCTTGTCCGATACGCACAGCAGCGTGCCGTACGGTACGCGGAAGCGGAACCCGTTCGCGGCGATCGTCGCGCTTTCCATGTCGAGCGCGATCGCCCGGCTCTGCGACAGTCGCTGCACGGGTTCGCGGTGATCGCGCAGCTCCCAGTTGCGATTGTCGACACTCGCGACCGTCCCCGTGCGCATCACGCGCTTCAGTTCGACGCCTTCGAGCTGCGTGACTTCGGCCACGCCGCGCTCGAGTGCGAGCTGCACTTCGGCGAGCGCCGGGATCGGCACCCACAGCGGCAGGTCGGCGTCGAGCACGTGATCCTCGCGCACGTAACCGTGTGCGAGCACGTAGTCGCCGAGACGCTGCGTGTTGCGCAGGCCCGCGCAGTGACCGAGCATCACCCATGCATGCGGACGCAGCACCGCGATGTGGTCGGTGATCGTCTTCGCATTCGACGGGCCGACGCCGATGTTGACCATCGTGATCCCGCTGCCGTCCGCGCGCTTCAGGTGATACGCGGGCATCTGCGGCAACCGCGGCGGTGCGGCGCCTTCGGCCGCCTCGCTGCCGAGATTCGCGTTGTACGTGATGACGTCGCCCGGCTCGACGAACGCGCTGTACTCGCTGCGGTACGCACGCACCTCCGGATCGCTGCTTTCGGTCATCAGCGTGCGGCCCAGCTTCACGAACTCGTCGATGTAGAACTGATAGTTCGTATAGAGCACGTAGTTCTGGAAGTGCGTGGGCGACGTCGCCGTGTAGTGACGCAGCCGGTGCAGCGAAAAGTCGACGCGTGCGGCGGTAAACAGCGCGAGCGGATGCGGCTCGCCATGCTCGGGCTCGAACGTGCCGTTGACGATGCGGTCGTCGAGATACGACAGATCGGGCGTATCGAAGATGTCGCGCATCGCGAGCAGGCGGTCGCGGTCGAGTTCGCCTTCGAGGTGGATCCCTTCGGGGAACGCGAAGTGAATCGGAATCGGCTGCGACGACACGCCGACCTCGATCTTCACATGGTGGTTCTTCGACAGCAGACGCAGTTGCTCGCGATAGTAGTTCGCGAAGAGATCGGGACGCGTGACGGTGGTCTCGAACACGCCCGGGCCCGCGACGAAACCGTACGAGCGGCGCGAATCGACATGCGTGTTGACTTCGGTGCGGATCCGTACAAACGGATAGCACGCACGCACGTGCTCGGTGATCGGTTCGTGGCGGCGATAGCGCGCGAATGCATCGCGCAGGAAACCGGTATTCGTGTCGTAGATCGCCGACAGCCGCGCGACGGCGGCGATCGGGTCGTCGAATGCTTCGACGGGCGGGCTCTCGGGCGTCAGCACCCGGTGCCGGCGGCTCAAATCGTTCTTCATTTTCATCACCTCGTCTGATCCGACGACATTACCACGGAACCCGGTCACGATCATGGCCGCCCGCTTGCAGGCCGCCTGCACGTGAAGGCCGGGCGACGCGCAGTATTTGCTAAAATCGGAAGGTTCACTGGAGACTCATCATGAAGCCGCTCATTCTCGTCGCCGCTGCCGCCGCGTTCGCTGGCGTGTTTGCCACTGCCGGCGCCGCCTACGCCGCCGGCAGCACGCCGGCCGCCGACGCGCAGGCCCAGGCCGAGGCCAACGAAGCCGCCGGCCTGCCCGATCTCCGCAAGATCAACCGGCCGGGCGCCGAAGTCACGTCGAAAGTAGACTTCGCCGACATCCGCCGCACGCCGAGCTTCCATGAAAAAAGCAAGAACGGCACCGAGGTCACCGAGTATCGCGATCGCGGCAAGCCGGTCGAGATCGACGTGAAGTCGAACTTCGGCACGCGCTACCAGATGAGCTCGACGCTCGACACGTCGCCGAAGCCGCACGACGCGGGCGTCCCGATCACGCGCCTGCCGTCGGTCAACCTGCGCTACTGATTTCCTGCCGCGCCGCATCGATCCCGACGCGGCACGCCAGTTCCCCCTTCACCTCCTGTCGCGCTGCACGCCCCGCGCGGGCCGACAACTGACCAGACGCATCCCGCATGGCCGTTTTCACCGCTGTTTCCGACTCCGATCTCGCGCAATGGATGCGCCACTATGAACTGGGCGACGTGCTGGCGTTCCGCGGCATTCCGTCCGGCATCGAAAACAGCAATTTCTTCCTGACGACGACGCGCGGCGAATACGTCCTCACGATCTTCGAAAAGCTGACGGCGGAGCAACTTCCGTTCTACCTGGACCTGATGCGCCATCTGGCCGGCCACGGCGTGCCGGTGCCGGATCCGATCCCGCGCGACGACGGCGCGCTGTTCGGCGAGCTGCACGGCAAGCCGGCGGCGATCGTCACGAAGCTCGACGGGGCCGCCGAGCTCGCACCGGGGGTCGAACACTGCATCGAGGTCGGGCAGATGCTCGCCCGCCTGCACCTGGCAGGGCGCGACTACCCGCGCTACCAGCCGAACCTGCGCAGCCTGCCGTGGTGGCAGGAGAACGTGCCGGCAATCGTCCCGTTCATCTCGGACGCGCAGCGCACACTGCTCGAGGGCGAACTGGCGCACCAGGCCACCTTCTTCGCGTCGGACGACTACGCGGCGCTGCCGAGCGGCCCGTGCCACTGCGACCTGTTCCGCGACAACGTGCTGTTTGCGCACGCGGCGCCCGATACCGGCCATGACGTCCGGCTCGGCGGGTTCTTCGACTTCTATTTCGCCGGCTGCGACAAATGGCTGTTCGACGTCGCGGTCACCGTCAACGACTGGTGCGTCGACCTCGCGACCGGCGTGCTCGACGTCGCGCGCGCGGACGCACTGCTGCGCGCGTACCAGACGGTGCGCCCGTTCACGGCCGAGGAACGCCGCCACTGGAGCGACATGCTGCGCGCCGGCGCGTACCGCTTCTGGGTATCGCGCCTGTACGACTTCTACCTGCCGCGCGCGGCCGAAATGCTCAAACCGCACGACCCCGGCCATTTCGAACGCATCCTGCGTGAGCGTATTGCCCATACGCCCGCGCTTCCCGAGATCCACACCGCATGCAACTGATCGAAGTGCCCGCGAAAGCGGGCTATGTCTGGTTCCGTCAAGGCATCTGGCTGTTCCGCCGGAACCCGCTCGCGTTCATCACGCTGTTTTTCACGTACCTGCTGGCGATCACGCTGGTGTCGATGGTGCCGGTGGTCGGCGCGGCGCTGCCGCTGCTGTTCATCCCCGGCATCGCGGTCGGCTTCATGGCCGCGTGCCGCGACACGGTGGCCGGCAAACCGGTGATGCCGACGATCCTCATCGACGGCTTCCGCTCGTACGGCCCGGCCACGACGCAACGGCTGCTCGTGCTCGGCGTCGTCTATGTCGCGCTGATGGTGCTGGTGTTCGCCGCTTCGTCGATCGTGGACGGCGGCGCACTGCTCCACATGATGCTGGGCACGACGGGCGACACGAGCACCACGCCGGAAGCGCTCGCCGCGCAAGGCACGCTCGGCGCCCTGCTCCTCGCGACGCTGCTCTACGCGCCGGTCGCGATGCTGTTCTGGTTCGCTCCCGTGCTCACCGCGTGGCATGACATTCCACCCGCCAAGGCGCTGTTCTTCAGCATCGTCAGCTGCTGGCGCAATCGCGGCGCGTTCGTCGTGTACGGCCTGCTGTGGTTCGGCGTGGCGCTCGGCACGTCGTTCGGCCTGTCGCTGCTGCTGCAGGCGCTCGGCGCCGGCGCCTACGGGCTGACGATCATGATGCCGGTGACGATCATCATCGTCACGATGATGTACTGCTCGTTCTACGCGACCTATCGCGGCTGCTTCGGCGTGCAGGAACCGGGCGCCCCGACGCCCGCGTCGGGCCGCTGAACCCGGATCGGCCGGCGCGCATCGCCGGCCGCCTCCCCCCGCCAGGGCCGGACATCGCCGCCGGCCCGTCCAGCCCGCCGCCGCTTGCCCAGCTCCCCTGTTCAACCCAATCATTTGCGCGCAAAATAATTTGCGTGCAAATCGTTAGCGCGTCCGCCGCGCCGCCTGAATCATGGACCGTCTGCCCCAGTTGCCCCAGACGCTCGACGAGCAACTCTGCTTCGCGCTGTACGCCACTTCGCATGCGATGACGAAGGCGTACAAGCCGTTGCTCGACAAGCTGTCACTGACCTATCCCCAATATCTGGCGATGCTCGTGCTGTGGGAACGCGACGACATCGCGGTGAAGGACATCGCCGGCCGGCTCGACCTCGACCCGGCCACCGTCACGCCGCTGCTGAAACGGCTCGAGGCACTCGGCTATGTCGAGCGCGTGCGCAGCGCGACCGACGAGCGCGTCGTGAACGTGCGCGTGACAGCAGAGGGACGCGCGCTGAAGGACAAGGCACGCTCGGTACCCGCCGATCTCTTTTGCGCGATGCAGCAAACACCCGAGTTCCTGGTGCGGCTGCGCGCGGATCTCCAGCAACTGCGCAGCGCGCTGTCGGACGCCAACGAAAGCTGACGCACCGCTCCGCCAGCGGGCCCGGCACCGCCGGGCCTTTTCTTTGAAATTTCATTTGCACACAAATCATTTGTGTTCTATATTTTCTTCGTGGCCGGCGACATCCCGTCCGACCGGGCCGCTTTCCTCCCTTTCTTTCGACAGGAGCTGCACGATGAACATTCTGTACAAGACGAGCGCCACAAGCACGGGCGGCCGCGACGGCCGCGCGGTGTCCGCCGACAACAAGCTGGAAGTAAAGCTGGCCGCGCCGCGCGAGCTCGGCGGCACGGGCGCCGAAGGCACGAATCCGGAGCAGCTCTTTGCCGCAGGCTACTCGGCCTGTTTCCTGAGCGCGATGAAATTCGTCGCCGGCCAGAACAAGCAGACGCTGCCGGCCGACACGCAGGTCACGGCAGAAGTGGGCATCGGCCCGAACGATGCAGGCGGCTTCGGGCTGGACATCGAGCTGCGCGTGTCGCTGCCCGGTCTCGACAAGGCCGACGCGCAGGCGCTGGTCGACAAGGCGCACCACGTGTGCCCGTACTCGAACGCCACGCGCAACAACGTGCCGGTGCGACTGACGGTCGTCTGACGCGACGCGCGACGTCAAATGCAAAAAGGGCGTGTGCGGCTTGTGCCGCACACGCCCTTTTGCGTGATTCGCAGGACCGACTGACGAGCCGGCCCGAGCTGCGCTGCTTAACGCGAGCCGAACGAGAACGGACGGCTCATCGCCGCTTCGCGATCGATCTTGCGCATACGGAATTCGAGATCGTAGATGTCGGTCGCTTCGGACAGGTACGCTTCGGCGCGCTCTTTCGAGGCCTTCTCGGCGTTTTTGGTCAGCATCAGGAAGAGGTGGCTCAGCAGGTACATGTTCGATCTCGCAATCCAAAGGTTCTTCGACTAGGGTTTTCCCGAATTATAGGGAAAACCCTAAATCTTGGCTAGCGTCGATCAGACGGTGCGTCGCTCGGTCGCCACAGTTCGACGATTCTGTTCGAAAAAGGACCAGATCATGGCGCTCGCATCGGGGCCGACGGCCGCGTGAAACGGCACGGCTTCGTCCCCGCCCGCCCACGCATGATCGAGCCCTTTCACGTGGCAAAGCCGCACAACCGGTTCGCCGTCGCGACGCACGTCGGTGATCTGCGCGCCCGCCTCGCGCGTCTCCGCGCGGTCGCCGCCGCGCAGCGCGCCGCGGCTGTCCGCGAGCCCGTTCAGGCGCATGAACTGGACGGTCAACTGATCGGCGTTCTTCGGCGCGACGACATGGTCGCCGTCGCCCTGCACGATCAGCGCGGGCATGCCCGGATGCGAACCGGGGTCGACCAGCGCATCGACGGCCACGGCCGGGTTCTGCCGCAGACCGCGCCGCATCACGTCCATCGCGCTGATCCCGGAATTCGCCTCGCCGAGCGCCGGGCCCGAATGCAGCGCGACCGCCGCGAAGCGGTCGGGATGGTGCAGCGCGAGCAGCGACGCGAGGCCCGCGCCGGCCGACAGACCCGCGACGTACACGCGCGACGCATCGAAACCGTGCTCGTCGACGAGCGCGTCGACGAGCGATGCGACCGCATCCGCTTCGCCGCGGCCCGCGCGGTCGGTGTCTTCGTACCAGTGCCAGCAGCCGTGCGCATGCGCACGCAGCGATTGCTCCGGGTACAGCACCGCGAAACCGTGCTTATCGGCCAGCAGGTTCATCCGGGTACCCTGCGCAAACTCGTCGGCCGATTGCTGGCAGCCGTGCAGCATCACAACGAGCGGCATCGCGCCACGTCGACGGCCTGGTGGCACATAGAGGCCATATGCAAGTTGCTGGACCAGGCGCCCGAGCGCCGGCGCCATCGGATGCTCGCCGCGCGTCCATTCGCCGGCCGCCCACGCAGCCGCGCGGGGTCGCACGCGCGATTCGCGCGGCGGGGACAGATCAGCAGCAGCGGACGACGCTGCGGCCTCGAGCGTATCTCGCGTGATCCGCTGGGCATCGCGCGCCGCACGTTTGGCAGCCGGAGACAGCATGCGTTTCACGCCGCCCAGCCATACCTTCGTCAGACTTTTGGTCATCGATCGGGCTCGCAGTCAGGGAAAATGGGGGACACCACACAGGGGGCATCGTTCACGTTTGTGCAATGCACCATAACACTGTTTCTGGGATTTTTCCTGCATGGGGATAGTTCCCCGCGCCGCGAAAAACGGGCCTCGAGCACACGCGGCGCTATACTCGGGTTTGGCCGCTTGTATCCGTTGTAGTCGTTCTTTCCGGCTCGCGCGTTGATTTAAGCATTCGTCCCGCCTCTGCCTGTCCCCTTCCCGATGTTCGACCTGTCGTCTCACCTGTGGATCATGATCACCGCATTCGGCGGCGCCGGCCTGACGTTGCCGCTCGCGGTCACGATCGCCGTCTGGCTGGCGCTCGGCTATTCGTGGCAGCGTTCGGCCGCATGGCTGGGGGTGCTCGCGGCCGCGATCGCGATCGTCGCGCTCACGAAGATCGCGTTCCTCGGCTGGGGCATCGGCATCCGCTCATGGGACTTCACAGGCTTCAGCGGCCACGCGATGCTGTCGACGTCGGTGTATCCCGTCGCGATCTTCCTCGCGCTGATCCGCACGCGCGCGCCGATCCGGATCGCCGGCATCGCGCTCGGGCTCGCGGCCGGCATCGCGGTCGGCGTATCGCGCGTCGCGCTGGATGCCCATTCGCCGTCCGAATCGATCACCGGCTGCATCGTCGGCGCGATCGCCGCGCTCGCGTTCATCGCCGGTTCGTGGCGCGCCGTGCCGCACCGCTGGTCGGTGCCGGCCGTGGTCGCCAGCCTCGCCCTCGTCACGGTCGCACTGCACGGCATCACGGTCCCGTCGCACCGCTGGGTCACGAAGGTCGCGCTGGAGTTGTCGGGGCACAAGCGCCCGTTCGTTCGCGCACGCTGGAAAGCCAATCCGAACTACCGGCCGGCGTCGCAGCCGTCGTCGCTGCAGCGCAGCGAATCGTCGGCGGCATTGCTGCACGCGTAACGGGCCACGCGAGCGTCATTCCCGCCCGCTCTCACGTCTGACAATTTCATGTGCACCGTCACATGAGCGGTATGTCGAGCGTTATAACCTGCCCTATATTACGATTACGGTTT
The DNA here is from genome assembly GCF_021483755.1 of Burkholderia sp. WTPI3. NCBI lineage: Bacteria > Pseudomonadati > Pseudomonadota > Betaproteobacteria > Burkholderiales > Burkholderiaceae > Burkholderia > Burkholderia sp. WTPI3. Next base: position 57,658 of record NZ_JAGIXF010000028.1, read on the forward strand.
TCCACCATTCAAACGATCAGACCATGCGCTCAACCGTTCGCCCGCTTCGCCGCACTCTGCTCCGCTTTCTGCCAATCGCCACGCTTGCCGCCGGGATCGCGTTCAGCGCACCGGCTTCCGCTGCCGACGAACTGGTCGTTTCGGCAGCCGCGAGCCTGACGAACGCGTTCAAGGCCGTCGGCGATGCATACCAGAAGCAGCATCCGGACACCAAGGTGCTGTTCAACTTCGGCGCGTCGGACGTGCTGATGCAGCAGATCGCCAAAGGCGCACCGGCCGACGTGTTCGCGTCCGCCGACCAGAAGGCGATGGATCGCGCGGTCAGCGAAAACGTCATCGTGCCCGGCACGCGCCGCGATTTCGCCGCGAACTCGCTCGTGCTGATCGTGCCGGCTGACAGCCACGCGGCAGCACCGACGTCGCTGAACGACCTGACGGCGCCGGGCGTGAAGCGTGTCGCGTACGGCGACCCGGCGTCGGTGCCGGTCGGCCGCTACACCGAAGGCGCGCTGCGCGCGGCCGGCGTGTGGGACGCGATCAGCGCGAAGGGCGTGCTGGCGGCGAACGTGCGCCAGAGCCTCGATTACGTCGCGCGCGGCGAAGTCGACGCGGGCTTCGTGTTCGGCACCGACGCGGCGATCATGCCGGGCCGCGTGAAAGTCGCACTGACCGTGCCGACGCAAACAGCCATCACCTATCCGATCGCGGTGGTCAAGGACAGCCGCCATGCCGCGCAGGCGCAGTCGTTCATCGACTTCGTCGCGTCGCCGCAGGGCCAGGCCGTGCTGTCGACGTTCGGCTTCAAGCCCGCGGGCAAGTGAGCGTAGCGTGATGCAGGACGCCTGGGTACCGCTGCTGTTGTCGCTGAAGGTCGCCGGCTGGGCGACCGCGCTCGACATCGTGCTCGGCGTCGCGGCCGCCTTCGTACTCGCACGCTGGCGCTCGCCGATGCGCGACGTCGTCGATTCGCTGCTGACGCTGCCGCTCGTGCTGCCGCCGACGGTGCTCGGCTACTACCTGCTCGTGCTGCTCGGCAGGCGCGGCGTGTTCGGCGCATGGCTCGACAAGCTCGGCATCGAGCTCGTCTTCACGTGGCAGGGCGCGGTGGTCGCATCGATGGTCGTCGCGTTCCCGCTGGTCCTGAAGTCGGCGCGCACCGCGTTCGAGAGCGTCGATCCGCATCTCGAGCGCGCGGCGCGCACGCTCGGGCTCGGCGAAGCCGCGGTGTTCTTCCGCGTGACGCTGCCGCTCGCCACGCGCGGCATCCTCGCCGGTGCGCTGCTCGCGTTCGCGCGCGCGCTCGGCGAATTCGGCGCGACGCTGATGATCGCCGGCAACCTGCCCGGCCGCACGCAGACGCTGTCGGTCGCGATCTATGCCGCCGTGCAGGCCGGCGACGACAACACGGCCAACTTCCTCGTGCTCGTGACGTCGATCACCTGCGTGCTCGTGTTGCTCGCGACCGGCTGGCTTGTGCCGTCGCGGGCCGGCCGGAACCAGTTGACATGACGCGCGCGTCACATCCGCGTCGTCCGGCTGCGCGCCGCATGACGATCCGCCTTTCCGCCACGCGCCGCGCTGCACGACGGAGGCCCGCGTGAGCGTCTCCGTCGATATCCGCAAGACCTACGCGAACGCCGAGCGCCGCTTCACGCTCGACGTGTCGTTTACCGCCACCACGCAGCGCGTCGTGCTGTTCGGGCCGTCCGGCGCGGGCAAGAGCATGACGCTGCAGGCAATCGCCGGCCTGCTGTCGCCCGACGAAGGCACGATCACGCTGAGCGGCGAACCGCTGTTCGATGCCGCACGCGGCATCGACGTGCCGACGCGCGCACGCCGCGTCGCATACCTGTTCCAGGACTACGCGCTGTTTCCGCACCTGAACGTGCGCCAGAACATCGCATTCGGGCTCACGCCGGGCCTGCGCAATCCGCGCGCGAAGACAGTGCCGCCCGAAGTCGCGTACTGGCTGCACGCGTTCGAACTCGACAAGCTTGCGGGGCAATTTCCGTCGCAGTTGTCGGGCGGACAGAAGCAGCGCGTCGCGCTTGCGCGCGCGCTGGTCGCGCAACCGCGCATCCTGCTGCTCGACGAGCCGTTCGCGGCACTCGACGGCGCGATGCGCCAGCGCATGCGTCATGAGCTCGCGGAACTGCAGGCACGGCTCGACATCCCGATGGTACTCATCTCGCACGACCCCGACGACGTCGCCGCGTTCGGCGATCAGGTCGTGCAATTGAGCGAAGGGCGCGTGCAGGCGACGACACCGCACGCCGAGTGGCCGACGCGCGTAACCTGAGCGCGCGAAGGCAGTGGCTCTGGCAGCCACGTTGGAGCCTGAGAGAAGCCGCACTGGCGGCATAAGTCGAAACGGGACCGAAGCCGGCGCCTCGCCCCCTGGGCGGTGCCGGTTTCGCCTCGGTCCGTACGCGCCGACGGCAAAGGCCCGCGCCACCGCCGCGTGTTGTCAGCCCGTCACCGCCAGAATCACGCTCGATGCCTTGAACAGCGCGATCGCGCGCCGGCCCGCGTCGAGCCGCAGCGCATCGACGCTGCCGTTCGTGACGACGGCCGTGAGCGTCCCGCCGCCATCGAGCGCAAGCGTCACCTCGCTGTTCACCGCACCGGCTGCAACGTCTTCGACCATGCCGCGCAACTGGTTGCGCGCCGACACCTTCAATGCTGCTTCGGCATCTGCATCGCCGTCATCGTCGACGGCCAGCACGATCCACGACGCCTTCACGAGCGCGCACGCATCCGCACCGGGCTGCAAGCCGAGCACGTCGGCGCTTTCGTGCGTGAGCACCACGACGATCGCCTGCCCGCCGGGCAGCACGAGCGTCACTTCGTCATTGACCGTGCCGCGCACGATCGACTCGACCTTGCCGAACAACTGGTTGCGCGCGCTCGTCTTCATCCCGATCCGGCCGATCAGCGCCCAGTCGACGTCGAAACCGGCCACGGCCGCGCTGGCGGCCTCGATGAAGCGGCGATGCTCGCGCTCGATCGCGCGGAACGCGGCGATCAGCGACGTCGCGCGCGGCGTCAGCGTCGTGCCGCCGCCGCCCTTGCCGCCCGTCGAACGCATCACGAGCGGTTCGCCGGCGAGATTGTTCATCGTATCGATCGCATCCCACGCCGCCTTGTAGCTGAGGCCGACGGCCTTTGCCGCGCGCGTGATCGAACCGGTGTCGCCAACCGCCGCGAGCAGCGCGATGCGGGTGGCGCCGCCGAGCGTCTGCTCGCCCGCGCGCAACCACAGTTCGCCGCCCAGTTCGAGCGGTTCAACAGAAGAGGCAGGAGGCGACGCGTCGGTCATCGGTCTGGTCGAAGGAAACGGGTGGTCATTATAGTGAGCACGCTCCGCTCAACCCGACTTCCCGTCGAGCCTCGGCGGACGCAGGCTCGCGAGCAGCACTTCAGCGTCGCGCGCCGCGCGTTGCTCGAGTGCGGCCCCGTAGCCGCGCACGAAACCGAGCTGGTACGCGGGCGCCGCCAGTTGTTCGAGATGATGCAGCGCGACGATTGTGTCGTTCGCCTCGCCCAGCACGCTCTGCACGCGCGCGAGGGTCTTGACCGTCTCGTTGCGGGTGCGGCGCGACGCCAGCGACGCGAAGAATTCGAGCGCATAGCGCAGCCGCTTCGCATCGATCCGCACCTGGTGCCGCGCGGCCGTATCGAGCGACGTGAGCGACGGCGATGCATACAGATGGCCGAACAACCGGCGCACGCGCTTGGTCGCGTGACGCCGCAGCGACAGGGCATCGTCCCCTTCGACGGACGGCAGCGCGAGCGTACTCAGCCATTCGAGCCAGCCGAGCGTCAGTCTCGCATAGCGCGCGGAATGCAGGGCCTGCCGCAATTCGACACGCGCGGTCGTCGCCTGCGCACGTGCGGCGTCGAGCGTGCCGTTCCAGTCGGCGTTGCCGCCGTCGGCCGCGATCAGCGCAGGCAGGCTCTCGGTCGAGAACACGTCCCAGTCGCGCACCGTGCCGAGCAGCGCGGCGATCCAGCGCAGGTCGACGCCGAACGTGTCCTGCCATTGCTCGTCCGCGAAACGCGGAAAGAAGCGCATCAGCGTGCGCAACCGGCGCAGCGCGACGCGCATCTGGTGCACGAATTCGGGATCGTCGCGATCGAGTACGCCGCCTTCGTTGCCGAGCCATTGCGCGGCAATGTCGCCGGACAGCGCGAACAGCGCGCCGCGCTGCGAGCGGATACCGGTCAGGTCGACGAGTTGTGCCTTGACCGGCTCGGCGACGGCGGATTCGCCCGCGCACGCGCGATCGATGACGCTGGTCAGTTGCACGAACGCGGGCCACGCGCCGCTCAGTTCGCGCGCGGCGGCGAACAGCGCATGCAATGCGGCTGCACGCGCGGGCGGCGTTTCCCAGTCGGGCGCCGCGAGACGCAGTTCGACGTGACGGCGCGGCGGCTCGACGCCGCCATGCAGCGCGATGTCGTCGAGCGTCATCTCGACCACCACGCCGCTGTCGTCCGCCCATCGCCCGCGCCGCCGCTCGCTCACGAGTTGCAACGGCAGCGGCCCGGACGACGCGGCGACCGCCGCTTCGTCCACCGCACCGTTGCTCGCGCGATCGCGCTCGCCCGTTGCTTCTGCCGATTCGGTATCTGCCTGCGTCGCCGGCTCCGGCATCGCGACGACGATGCCCGCATGCTCGGCGTCGAACAGCTCGCGCTCCACGACCCCCGGCGCAAATGCCTTCGTGCGGGACGCGACGACCCGGCGCCCCTGCGCATTCGACTCGACCCACGTCCACCAGCTCTCGCCGGAATTCGGCTCGGCCTCCTCGATCTGGCACGGCTCGATCGTCACGCGCTCCTGGCCGCGGCGCATGCGCACCTGCGGGCAGATCCGCCACGCGCGGACGAGTTCGGCACCGAAGTCGCGCTGCGCGCCTCGAGCCCGGCTCCCCGCCTTGACCGGCCAACCTTCCAGCGACAGGCACAACACGATTTCCAGCACACGCGACATGGAGGCTCCTGCACATGAAGAATCGCCGGCGCATGCCCGGTGCCGACGTCGACCGTGAAGCAGCTTCCATAGTACACGGCGCAAAAGCGCGCGGGCGACGATCCGGCCCCTGTCGCCCTGTCGCGCATCAAACGACGTATTGCGCGAGCCCGTTGCCGAACGACCAGCCCTCCTTCAGCACCTCGACGAGGCTGATGAAGACGTCCTGCTGCCGCACGCCGGGCTGCCGCGCGAGGTTTTCCGCGATCGTCCGGTACAGCGCCTGTTTCTGCTCGAGCGTGCGCGTGTTGTTCGCGGTGATCTGGATCATCACGAGATCGTCGCTGCGTTCGATGTCGAGGTAATGGCGGCCGAATACGAAGTTCTCGGCCGAATGCTCGGACACGACCATGAAGATGTCGTCCTCGGGCACGTTGAACGCGTGCATCAGCGCGCGATGCACGCCGTCGACGAGCGCCGCGCGGTAGGCGGCCGGTTTGCCTTCGCGCACTGCGATACGGGTGAATGGCATGGTCCTGCTCCTTTCGATGACGTTGAAAAAACGAGAACGGCACGTCAGGTTAGGCACGCCTGACTATAATGAACAGTCATCGATCAATATTTCATTCATTTACATCTGAAATGAAAGTCCTCGACCTCGATGCGGTTCGCGCGTTCGTGCTGGTCGCCGATCTCGCCAGCTTCACGCGCGCCGCCGATGCGCTCGGCACCACCCAGTCGGCCGTCAGCCTGAAACTGAAGCGGCTGGAAACGCACCTCGGCAAGCCGCTGCTCGCACGCACGCCGCGCGTCGTCAAGCTCGCGGCCGACGGCGAGAACTTCCTGCCGGCCGCGCGAGCGCTGCTCGACGCGCACGATCACGCGCTCGGCACGATTTCCAGCGGCACGCATCGCCTGTCGCTCGGCGTCAGCGAACACGTCGCGGTGCCCGATCTGCCGGCCGTGCTGACCAGCCTGCACCGGCAGGATCCGGGGCTATCGCTCGAAATGCATCTGGGAACGTCGTCGAACCTGCTCGTGCAGTACGACGAGCGGCGGCTCGACGCGGTGATCGTACGGCACGAACCAGGCGAGGATCCGCCGCGCGACGACGGCACGCTGCTGTTTACCGAGCCGCTCGCATGGCTCGCCGCGCCCGACTGGGCGCCGCGCGCGGGCGAGCCGCTGCCGCTCGCGGTGCTGGCCGGCCCGTGCGGCGTGCGTGCCGCCGCGCTGCGCGCGCTCGACCACGCAGGGTGGCTGTGGCGCGAGCGCTTCACAGGCGGCGGCATCGCGGCGGTCACGGCCGCCGCCGCGGCCGGGCTCGCGGTCTGTCCGCTGGCCCGGCGCGTCGCACCGCGCACGCTGGTCGATGTCGGCGCGAAATTCGGCTTGCCGCCGCTGCCGCATTCGCAGGTCGTGCTGTATTCGCGGGTACGCGACGCGCGCGCGGCGGCCGCCCTGCGAAGGTTTTCCGACAGCCTTGCAATCTCGGCGTAAACTTGACGGTTTCGCCGCCCGCAATCCCCTGAAGAATTCCAATGAAGCCCGAATCCCGCAAGCACCTCCGCGCCAACCTGCTGATGCTCGTCGCCGCCGCGATCTGGGGTTCGGCTTTCGTCGCGCAACGACTGAGCCTCGACGTGATCGGCCCGTTCCTGTTTACGGGGCTGCGCTTCCTGCTCGGCGCACTGGTGCTGATCCCGCTGCTGACACTCAACGCCGCGTCGCGCGCGCAGTTCGCGGCAATTCGCCGCGCGCCGGCGTTGCTGCTGCCGGGCCTCTCGCTCGGCGGGCTGCTCGCCGTGGCGATCTCGCTGCAGCAGTTCGGCCTGCAATACACGCGCGTTGCGAATGCAGGCTTCATCAGCTCGCTGTATGTCGTGATCGTGCCGCTGATGGGCGTGTTCGTCCGTCACCGGATCGGCGCCGGCACATGGTTCGGCGCGCTGCTCGCGGCGATCGGCCTGTATTTCCTCAGCATCGACGAACATTTCTCGGTGCTCTACGGCGACTGGTTCCAGCTCGGGGGCGCGGTCATCATCGCCGCACACGTGATGGCCGTCGGCCATTTCGCGCGGCGTCACGACCCGCTCGTGCTCGCGTTCCTGCAGTTCGTCGCGTGTGGCGTGCTGTGCCTCACGGTCGGCCTCGTCGTCGAGCCGGTCAGCGTCGCGATGCTGCACGACGCACTGCCGACGCTGCTGTACGGCGGGCTGCTGTCGGTGGGCGTCGGCTATACGCTGCAGGTCGTCGCGCAGCGCGACGCGGCGCCTGCGCACGCGGCCGTGATCTTCAGCATGGAAGGCGTGTTCGCGGCCGTCGCGGGCTGGGCCGCGCTCGGCGAGACGCTGACGCTGCGTGCGCTGGTCGGCTGTGCGCTGATGCTGGCCGGCCTGCTCGCCTGCCAGTTGCTGCCGAACGGCGACGCACGAAAGAAGGACGAGGACGCGCTGCCGGCGTGATCCGCGCCGCTGTCCCTATAATGGCGGTTCGTATGTTCACCATGCCAACCGCTTCCGACAGGCCCGCTCCGTGACGCCCCTTTCCGCCGATCCCGCCGCCGACCTGCTGCGCGAACGCGCAGCGCACTATGCCGCCCAGGCGGCGCTGTTCTTGCGCGACCAGGCGCTTTCCACCGCATCGCACGACCTGCGCAGCCCGCTGAACGCCATGCACAGCTGGGCATACGTGCTCGAGCGCCAGCTCGCCGGCAGCGACCCGAACCAGCAGCGCGCGCTTGCCGGTATCCGCGCGGGGATCGACCAGCAGGTCGCGCTGATCGACGACGTGCTCGACGCGCCGCGCGCGGAAACCCGCTCGCTCACGATCGCGCCGCAGCCGTTCGCGCTGCGCCCGCTGCTCGACGACACGCTCGCGCTGGCGCGCTTCGCGCTCGCCGACGCGCGGCAAGTGAGCATCGACGCGACGCTGCCCGACGGCGAGCCGTCGCTGTCGGCCGATCGCCTGCGCGTCGCACAGGCGCTGTGGACGATGCTGACGACCGCCGTCGAGGCCAGCGCCGCCGGCTCGCGCGTGACGTTCGCCTGCACGCGCGACGGCGCGCAATGTGTCGCACGCGTCACCTGCGGCGTCGATGCCGATGCGCTCGCCGATCCGGCGCTGCCACACGTATTCGAACCGTTCGCGCGCCGCGAAATGCTGCGCACGCGCGACGCGAAAAAGGTTTCGTGGACGCTCGCGCTGTGTCAGCGCGTCGCGCTCGCGCACGGCGGCACGTTCACGCACGACCCGTTCGCCGACCGCGCAACCGTCACCCTCACGCTCTCCGTCCCCGGCGAGGCGCCGGTGTAAGCAATCGGCCGCCCAATTCATTACATTTTACTTTCAGGCCCTATACTGATGAGCCTGTCATGACTGGAGCGATTCTTTGTTACAGATCTTCGCGCTCATCGGCGCGTTGTTCCTGGTGGCCCTGAACGGGTTTTTCGTCGCAGCCGAATTCGGCCTCGTCAAACTGCGCGCAACGCGCGTCAAGACACTCGCCCGCAAGCACGGCCTGCGCGGGCGCATCCTCGCCCTCGTCCATGGCCGGCTGGACGCGTATCTTTCCGCGTGTCAGCTCGGCATCACGCTCGCCTCGCTCGGCCTCGGCTGGGTCGGCGAGCCGGCGTTCGCGCAACTGATCGGCCCGCTGCTCGACCTGATCGGCGTGCAGTCCGAACGTATCGTGCACCTGATTTCGCTCGTGTTCGCATTCTCGCTGATCTCGTTCCTGCACATCGTGGTCGGCGAGCTGGCACCGAAATCGATGGCGATCCGCCAGTCGGAAAAGGTCGGCCTGTGGGTCGCGCTACCGCTCTACGCGTTCTACTGGGCGATGTATCCGGCGATCTGGGTGCTCAACAGCAGCGCCAACGCGGTGCTGCGGCTCGCGGGGCTGTCGGCCGACCACGGCGGCGACGCGCACTACTCGACCGACGAACTGAAGCTGATCCTGCGCAGCCGCCGCAGCGCGGCCGGCAACGCGGCGCAGCCGGCCCGCGGCACGTACACCAACGACGAGTGGAACACGCTCGCGCATTCGCTCGATTTTTCGTCGATGACGGTGTCGGACCTGATGCGGCCCGCCCATGAAATGATCGGCCTGCGGCGCGACCTGCCGCTGCCCGACAACATGGAGATCGTCGCGCGGCACCGCTTCAGCCGCTATCCGCTGTTCGAGGATGCGTCGCGCGAGCAGGTAAGCGGGCTGATCCACCTCAAGGACCTGCTGCTCGCGCGCCACGCCGGCGCGGCGCTCGAGGATCTGTCCGACTACGTGCGTCCGGTGCAGTACGTGAAGCCCGATACGCCGGCGCTGGAACTGTTCCGCCGCTTCCGCAAGGGTGCACCGCACTTCGCGCTGGTCGGCAACAAGGGCGCGAAGCCGATCGGCTTCCTGACGCTCGACAACCTGCTCGGCGCGCTGGTCGGTCAGATTCACGACGAGTTCCGCCAGGGCGACGCCGACTGGAGCCGCCTCGACGACGGCACGCTGATGGGCAAGGGCAGCCTGCCCGTCGTGTCGCTCGAGCAGGCGCTCGGCATCGACATCGACGAAGGGCGTGCGGAATCGGTCGGCGGCCTGGTGATCCAGGCCCTGAACGATCTGCCGACCGAAGGGCAGCGCGTGTCGTTCGACCGCTTCGACGTCGTCGTGAAGAAGATGAACGGGCCGCGCATCGTGCTGGTGCGCGTCTATCCGAAGGTCGCGAAGGAAGCCGACGAATGATGGCTTCCGCGCACCGCGCGCGATGAACGCGATGCTGCCGCGCTGCTGCGTGATCACGCCCGAGCCGGCGTCCTCGTCGGCCGCCGATTGCCGCGCATTCCTCGATCGCTTGTCGGACGTGCTCGCGCGCGGCGAGGCGCTCGTGCAGTTGCGCGTGAAGTCGTTCGATTCGGCCGCGTTTGCACGGCTGGCCGCCGATGCGCTCGCGCGCTGCGACGCGGCCGGCGCGCAACTGATGCTCAACGGCCCGATCGATGCAGCCGGCGTGATGCGGCTGGAAGGCGCTGGATGGCACCTCGACGGCGTCGCGCTGCGCGCCGCCGCACCACGGCCGTTGCCGGCCGCGCGCCGTGTGTCGGCCGCCTGTCATGATGCCGGCGATCTCTCGCTGGCCGCGCGCGTCGGCGCGGATTTCGTCACGCTGTCGCCCGTGTTGCCGACGCTCAGCCACCCCGGCGCGCCGACGCTCGGCTGGGCCCGGTTCGCCGAACTGGCCGCGCAGGCCACGATGCCCGTCTATGCGCTCGGCGGGATGACGCGCGCGCATCTCGACGACGCGCGCCGGCATGGCGCACACGGCATCGCAGGCATTCGAAGCTTCTGGTAGAGACGGCCGGGCGCGCCAGCGCCCGACCTTGCGCACGTCACGCGTTCAGGTCCGGGCGCATTGCGCGCCATGCGCCGTCGTCGATCCGGCGCACGTCGTGCGTGAGCGCATAGTGGTTCACGTCGCCCGTCAGCCACGCGACGAGCGAATACGGCGGCAACACCCCTTCATCGACGCGGTCGCGTGCGCGGGCCGGCGTCTCGAACACGACCTGCCCGCGCGGCGCATCGAACGGCACCGCGTCCGGCGACAGGTTCAACGCGATGGTCAACGTCTCTTCATCGGCAAGCCGCCACGATGCGAGCAACGCGTCGGCATCGCCGTCGCCGCCGGCCGTCAGCATATGCGCGTCCTGCGGCCGGCAATCCGACAACCGAGGCGAGATCAGCTTCGCGCGCACCGCGAGCGCCGATTGCACGAAATGCGCACGATCGGCGTCGCGCGCGGTTTCATCGAATATCAGCGGAATCTGCGGCGTGAGCAGCGACAGCGCGAGCGCCGCAAGCCCCGGATCGGGATCGTGATCGCCATGCCTGCCGTGGTCGCTCTCGCGCCATGCGCCGTCGGACAGCACCAGCGACGTCAGCGACAAGCCTTCATTCGCGCAGGCGCCATCGGCCGACGTGGCCGGCTGAAACGCAGTACCGGTCGCGGTCAGTGCGCGCGCGAGCGTGTGGATCGATTGATGCATCGAAATGCCTTCGTGGGCCGCCCCGTCGCGGCCGGTCAGCCGATGCAGCGCGCGTTCGCCGCACCCGTTCCACTGCGCATCGAAATGGGTATCGGCGAGATGCACCGGATGGCGTTCGCTGCCGAGCACGAGATGAATGAACCGGTCGGCCGGCACGGCCGCGCGCACGCGGTCGGCAATCTCGCGCAGCCACGACACGCCGATCCGGTCGGCTTCGCGCAGCCGCAGCCCGTCGCAGCGGTATTCGTCGATCCAGTACAGCGCGTTGTCGCAGAAGAAGTCGCACACCTCCGGATGATCGAGTGCGAGCGGCGGCGGCTGCAGCGGATCGTCGCGCATATGGAAGAACGGCGTCGCATAGTGACGCAGCGCGTCGGTACCGCTGCCGAAGCGCGCGTAATCGAGCTCCAGGATCACGCCGAGGCCATGGCCGTGCGCTTCGTCGATCAGCGCCTTCAGCGCGTCGGGGCCGCCCTCGGCAGCGAGCGGCGCGAACGGCAGGCTGTCGTGCGGCGACGCGAGCAATTCGAGCGCGGTCACGCCCAGGCGCGCGAGCTCCGGCAGCCGGCGGCGCACGCCGTCGAAGCCGCCCACCGCGTGCGGACGAATCGCGTAAAGCGCGATGTCTTCCCACGGACGCCCATGCCAGAACGTGTTGCGCCACGTGAATGCGCGCGGATCGATGACCTCGCTCGCGCCATTAAGTCCATCGGGTTGCGAGCGCGACGCGGGGTCGGGAATCGACACCGCGCCGTCGAGCCGGTAACGGTAACGCGCACCGGCACCGCATTCGACGAAGACTTCGAACCAGTTCGGGCCGGCCGGCGCCATCGGCACGAGCGTCGGGCCGTTGCCGGTATCGAGTTCGAGCTGGACCTGCGTGCTGCCCGGCGCCCACACGCGGAAATGCGTGCGCGGCGCCGCGCAGAGCGCGCCGCAGGGCTGCGCGCCGGACGACAGGCAGTGAATGAAGTGCTGCGCATACGGATCGTGCGAACAATCGGACATCATGCGCTCCTCGTGCATGCCGAGCGGCATGGCCGCGCAGGCAGCGCGGCGCATCGGAGCCCGGCATGCAACGGCCAGGCAGGGGGAGAGGAAAAAGTATGCGCCAGTTTGGCAAGGGTGACGCACCGGTTCTCACCATTTTTAAATGCGAATCGACCCCGCCCCCTGCGCGCAACAGGCGCCGAGACGGGTAGTCCGCATACCGGAATGGCCGCTCGCCTTGTTGCGTCGGCGTCCCGCGCTTACGCTCGGTTCGATGCGTGGACGTGTCGTCCGCGCCCCGACCCGAGGAATCCGTCATGTCGCTCCCCGCCAGCGCCGCGAAATTCGATCCGGCACGCGCGCACGAATACGCCGAACAATCCCGCATCGCGCTTGCCGGCTACGACGCGTGTCACGAACTCGCCGCGTGCATGCTGGCGTCGTCGATCGCTGCGGCCGACGCGCGGCTCCTCGTGGTGGGCGCGGGCGGCACCGGGCAGGAAATCTGCGTGCCCGCCGCGCTCGAGCCGGGCTGGCAATTCACGGCGGTCGATCCGTCCGCCCCGATGCTGTCGCTCGCGCGTGCGAACGTCGAAGCTGCCGGTTTCGGCGCGCGCACGCAATTCGTCGAGGCCGGTGTCGATACGCTGCCCGACGCACCGGCCTTCGACGGCGCGACGCTGATCGGCGTGCTGCACCACGTGCCCGGCGACGATGCGAAGGCCGCGCTGCTGGACGCGATCGCACGGCGCCTGAAGCCCGGCGCACCTCTGGTGATCGCGGGCAACTACCGCCGCTATGCGGACCACCCTCGCCTGCTCGACGCGTGGCAGCAGCGCTGGCGCATGAAAGGCGCCACGCCCGACGCCGTGCGCGCGCAACTCGCGAAGATCCTGCAGGGCGCGGACCCGCCGGCCGCCGAGGAGACCGTCTTCGCATTGCTGCACGACGCGGGCTTCGATGCGCCGCTGCGCTTTTTTTCGAGCCTGTTCTGGGGTGCGTGGATCGCGGTGCGGCGCGGCGCTCGAGCGAACGAACGGTGGAGCGGCACGACGCATGCACGTTGAATCGCGGCGAAGACATCGCACGTTCGTCCCTGCGTGCGCGCCGTCGTTCGCGACCGGTATGATGTCGTTCCCGCCCCTCTTCCGGCCTCGACATGCTGACCGTCCACCACCTGAACAACTCGCGTTCGCAGCGCGTGCTCTGGCTGCTCGAAGAACTCGATGTGCCGTATGAGATCGTGCGCTACGAGCGCGATCCGAAGACGATGCTCGCGCCGCCCGCGCTGCGCGCGATCCATCCGCTCGGCAAGTCGCCGGTCGTCACCGACGACGGTCGCACGTACGCGGAGTCGGGCGCGATCATCGAGTATCTGGTCGAACGCTACGGGAACGGGCGTCTCGCGCCGCCGCCCGGTACGCCCGGGCGGCACGACTACACGTACTGGCTGCACTATGCGGAAGGTTCGGCGATGCCGCCATTGCTGCTGAAACTGGTCGCGTTGCGGATCGCGCACGCGCCGATGCCGTTCTTCGCGCGGCCCATCGCACGCAAGATCGCCGCGACGCTGCAGTCGAGCTTCGTCGATCCGCAGATCGCGCTGCACCTCGGCTATATCGACGACACGCTGAAACGCACGGGCTGGTTCGTCGGCGACGGCTTCAGCGCGGCCGACATCCAAATGAGCTTCCCGCTCGAAGCCGCCATGGCGCGCGGCGACGGCGGCAAGCATCCCGCGATCGCGCGCTTTCTCGAAACGATCCACGCGCGCCCGGCCTATCGTCGCGCGCTCGAGCGCGGCGGCCCGTACGACCTGCTCAAATAAGCCGCATCAGCTCAGCAAACCCGCCGCGACGTTGATCGACAGGCCGAGCACGGCCATGTTGAAGTAGAACGACAAGATCGACTGCGCGAGCACCGAGCGGCGCGCGGAGCGGTTGGCAAGCGACACGTCGGCCGTCTGCGACGCGACCGCGAGCGTGAACGCGAAATACAGGAAATCCCAGTAGTCGGGTTCGGGGTTGCGGTCCGGAAAGCGCAGCGCGCGATCGCTGCTCGGCGAGCCGTAATAGAGCCGCGCGTAGTGCAGCGTGAAGATCGTCGGGATCAGGAACCATGCGCCGAACAGCGTCGCGCCGGTGATCGCGTAATGACCGAGCCCCATGCGGAAACCGACGCTCTTCGCGGTGGCGAGTTCGATCGCGATCGCGGCCACGCTCGCGACCGTCGCCACGCATACGACGGTCAGCACCGTCGTCGCGCTTTCGTCCTCGCGGATCGCGATTTCGCGCACCTTGTGATGATGCGCGGTGATCATGCGTCCCCACATCAATGCAAGATACAGCCAGATCGCGCAATCCCAGCCGATCAGCGCGCGCGCCGCCGGACGCAGCGGAAACGGCAGCAACACCGCGCACAGCACGCCCGCGACGAAGGCCGAGACCATGCGTGGCCGGTTACGCAATACCTGCGGATAAAACGTCATCATGTCATTCCGAAAGCGGATGGAAAGGGTTCGGCCGGCGCGCAAACTGCCCGCAACGCCATGCCGGCGGGTACCGCCCCGATTATCGCCATTCCTGCATGACGTTGCGATGGGCACGAGCGCCTAAGATATCGGGATGACTCCTTCCCTCTGCCACCATCCCGCGAACACGGCCGGCCGCGACTTCGTCGTCGGCGACCTGCACGGTTGCGTGGATGTGCTGCGCGCGCTGCTGCACGACGTGCGCTTCGATCCGGCGCGCGACCGGCTGTTTTCGGTTGGCGATCTCGTCGACCGCGGCCCCGCGTCGGAAACGGCGCTCGATCTGCTCGATCGCCCGTGGTGCCACGTCGTGCGCGGCAATCACGAAGAGGTGCTGAGCCTCGTGTCGCGCGGCAAGCTGCCGCCCGACGCGTGGCGCGGGATCGGCGGCGACTGGGGCGCCGACCTGCCGCCCGAGCGGCTGCACGCGCATGCGGCACGTGTGGACGCGCTGCCGCTCGTGCGCGTGATCGGCGACGGCGCCGCGCGCTTCAACGTGCTGCATGCGGAGTTCTTCGGCCCGGACGCCGAGCTCGATACGGGCAGCTATTCGCACGACGTGCGCGAGCGGCTGATCTGGGGGCGCGATCTCGTCCAGGGGCTCGTCGATCCGGCCCGGCAAGCCGGACTGTCGCTGACCTGCACCGGCCATACGCCCGTACGCGCACCGCAACGCATCGGCGCGCAATGGTTCATCGATACGGGAGCATTCGCACCGTCCGGATGCCTGACGATCGTCGAACCGCGCACCGGCGATACGTGGTCGCTCACGCAGGCCGAGGCACGCGCACGCCATGCAGGCGACCTGCCGCTGCCCTGAGGCCGTCGACGCCGACAGCGGACACGCCACCTACCCGACCTGATTCAGTTCGAACACGGCATCGACCGCGGAGCCGTTCCAGTTGTATTCGAGATAAGCCGCGTGATGACAGTCGCGCAGCAACGTCGTGCGAAACGCCGCGAGACATTCGCCGCGCGAGTCGCGCACCGACGGATAGACGATCCCCGCGCCGCCGGCATGACGCACCGCGCGGCCGAACGCCTGGCCCGCGCTGTAGTCGAGCGGATCGAGCAGGCCGGGACTGCGTTGCGGCCACGTGCGCACGTCGGCCACGTCGCCCTGCGCGAACACCGTGTAGAGCCGCATCTGCTGACGCATCGGCGCCTCTTTCGTCGCGGCCAGGAACAGCCCGCTGTGATAACGCGTTTCGGCGATCGCCGTATCGCGCGAACGCGCGCAGTAGAACACGCCGTAGCTGCCGTCGGAAAAGCGGCTGCCCTGCGGATTCAGGTGCGTGAACGCGGCCATGATCGGTCCCCAGCCCTGGCCGTAGCGGCGCTCGGCCGGAGGCACGAGTTCGAGCGTGCCGACTTCGTGGCGAATGCGGTCGTTGGTCAGCGATTCGAGCGCATAGAGCGCGTCGAAATCTTCGGCGGACGCAACGCGGTCGAACAGGTTGATGGCAGGAAAGCGGGTAGGAATCACACGATAGGCAGGTGCCCAGTCGACGACGGTCGTGGGCCAGTGTTGCGTCTCGGTCGGCATCGTCACGCCCAGCCACCCCGCATCGCGTCGAGATATTGACGCACGGCGACCAGGTCGCCGACGTTGCCGGCCAGCATCCGGTCGAGCGCGCGCTTGCCGCCGAACGGCGCCGCATCGTTGGGACGCTTGACCCACGTGTCGGCGGCCGACGGCTGCGGCAGCAGGATCTGCAACGCCTTGTAGATGCCGAGCAGCAGCGATAGCCGCTCGAGCGTATCGCGCGACAGGCGTGCCGATTCGGGCGAGGCCTTCCACTTGAAGAACGTCGAGCGGCCGGGCGAGCCGAGCAGCACGATCTGCTCGTCGATCGTCAGCTCCCAGTCGCGCGCGATGTTGAAAAACGCGCGCAGGCCGGCCGCCGACATGTGTGCGACCGAGGCCTGCCGCGGGGCGGAATGCGGATCGAACGCGGGCTGTGACATGATCGTTAGTCTCGAAACGAATTTACTAACAAGATTAGTCCATTTTCGTATTTTTGCAAGGGTCGGCACCCTCCGTCCGGTCATTGCATCCGATGAATCGATATTTTTTGTCCATTCTGGACTGTGATTTTATTTTCTGCGTTAATGGCCGTACGGACAGCGCCGGAACGCGGCGCCCGTCCGCGCCAACCGAGTCGCCCAGAACCGGAATGACCACGCCAAGGAACGCACCATGAAGAGACTGATTGCCGCCGCTTCGATCGCCCTGCTCGCCGTATCCGCAGGCCCCGCCGTCGCGAAGGACTGGACCACGCTGCGCTTCGGCACCGACGCCAGCTATGCGCCGTTCGAATCGAAAGCGCCCGACGGCAAGCTCGTCGGCTTCGACATCGACCTCGGCAACGAGATCTGCGCGCGGCTGAAAGCGAAGTGCGTATGGCTCGAGAACGACTTCGACGGGATGATCCCCGCGCTGAAGGCGAAGAAGTTCGACGCGGTGCTGTCGTCGATGTCGATCACGCCGCAGCGCGCGGAGCAGATCGGCTTCACGACGAAGATCTACAACCAGCCGACGCGGCTCGTCGTGAAGAAGGGCTCGCCGCTGCTGCCTGTGCCCGAATCGCTGAAGGGCAAGTCGATCGGCGTCGAACAGGGCACGACCCAGGAAGCGTATGCGAAGGCGTACTGGGCGAAGCAAGGCGCGAACGTCGTGTCGTACCAGAACCAGGACGGCGTATACGCGGATCTCACGTCCGGCCGCCTCGACGCCGCGCTGCAGGACGAAGTGCAGGCCGAGATCGGGTTCCTGAAATCGCCGCGCGGCGCGGGCTATCAGTTCGTCGGGCCCGAGCTCGTCGACGAGAAGGTGCTCGGCGTCGGCGCCGGCATCGGGCTGCGCAAGGAAGACACGGACCTGAAGGCGAAGATCGATCGCGCGATCCACGACATGGTCAAGGACGGCACGTACAAGCGGCTCGCGTCGAAGTACTTCGACTTCGACATCTACGGCAGCTGAAGCGGCTGCGCGTGCGTAAGGGCGCAATGCCCGTCGTGCGCGGCCGGATCGCGTTGCCGCTTGCTCGCCGGGCGGCCGCGCGCCGGCTGCATCGTCCGCAGCACGGCAGCACGCGAATCCACATCATTCGGATTGCGAATGAATTGCGCCGCATGCAACCGTCGGTGACGCCTCAATACGCGAAGACCGGGCGCCGGGGAACCGGTGCCCGGGTACACATGCCCTTGCGGATCGTGTTGGCTGGCGGGAAAGCACCGAGCCGGCGCGGATGACCGGGAATCAACCGGATCCGCCTCGCACCGGGCGCACTGAGATGGCCTGTCGAAGCATGCCGGCCGGCTGCAAGGCGCGCGGTCGACCGGCGATGCGTCGAATCACTGCGATCGCGGCCTGCCGGCCGCGGCGTGTGGCGATCGTTCATTTTTCTACCCCGTTTCGGTCTGTTGCTTGGTTCGGCAACCGGACGACGCCGGTGCTCCGACGATCCGCCGACGACGGTCCGTGCCGAGCGGAACGCGGTCGTGTTGCCCCGCTCCGCCACGCATCCCCGCGGACTGCGTCCTTGCCGGCCCTCGCATGCTTCACTGCCGAACCGGCCGGACGCCACGTCGTCGACTTTCGCACGCTCCTATCCGCAAGGAGCGGGCCAGCTTCGCGCGAGGCCGTCGGCACAAGGGTTTCGTCGGACGGTAGCGGGACCGGAGCGGGCGGGACGCCCGGGAGGTTGCGAAACTGAAACATCGCGTGAGCGGACCGCTTCAGCCGTGCAACGGCAGCGCCTTGCAGGACAAGGCACGCGGACGATGCGGAAAATTTTCCCGGCGCGCACGCCACACTTCTGCCCGTGTTTGCCGCCCGGATTCACGCGTGCGCCGACGCGAAACGTTTCACGTCCTTTACATGGGCGCGGGCATCCGCGCGCAGGCCGGCCGCATACGCTTCGCGGCCGCGGTTCAGCCCACCCGTTGATGGTCCTCGTCGCCCGACGGCGCGCCGTCCTTCCCGCCGTTGTTGTCGTGATCGTTGAGCCCGTGCTCGATCATCATCCGGTAAAGCGTGACGCGCGAAATGCCGAGCTCGGCGGCGGCCTTGTTGATCCGGTGATCGTTGCGCAACAGCGCGTTTTCGATCGCGGTGCGCTCGGCAAGCGAGCGCGCCTGTTCGAGCGTCACCGGCTCCGTTTCGCCCGGTGTCTCGAGTCC
This sequence comes from Burkholderia sp. WTPI3, assembly GCF_021483755.1. NCBI lineage: Bacteria > Pseudomonadati > Pseudomonadota > Betaproteobacteria > Burkholderiales > Burkholderiaceae > Burkholderia > Burkholderia sp. WTPI3. The sequence goes on from NZ_JAGIXF010000028.1 coordinate 76,371, forward strand.
GAGATCGTGCGGCGTCAGCAGCCGGCTCTCGGCCATCACGATCGCGCGGCGCACGCGGTTGATCAGCTCGCGCACGTTGCCCGGCCACTCATAGCGGCGCATCGCATCGAGCGCCGCCGACGTGAAACCGCTGATCTTGCGGCCGCTGTCGGCCTTGTACTTTTGCAGCACGTAATGCGCGAGGATGTCGATGTCCTTGCCGCGCGCGCGCAGCGGCGGCTCGTGAATGCGCAGCACGCAGAGCCGATGATAGAGGTCCGCGCGAAAACGCCCGGCTTCGACCGCGCCGTCGAGATCGACGTGCGTCGCCGAGATGATCCGTACGTCGACCGGAATCGACTCCTGGCCGCCGAGCCGCTCGATCTTCCCTTCCTGCAGGAAACGCAGCAGGCTCGCCTGGCTTTCGACCGGCATGTCGCCGATTTCGTCGAGAAACAGCGTGCCGCCGTTCGCCGATTCGATCCGGCCCGCGCGCCGCTGGTTCGCACCGGTGAACGCGCCGCGCTCGAAGCCGAACAGTTCCGACTGCAGCAGGTGATGTGGAATCGCGCCGCAGTTGATCGCGACGAACGGCCCCTTGCCGCGCCCCGAACGCTCGTGGATCGCGAGCGCGGTGAGTTCCTTGCCGGTACCCGATTCGCCGGAGATGAACACGCTCGCGTCGGTCTTCGCGACCTTGCGGATCGTGCTGAACAACTGCTGCATCGCTTCGCAGTTGCCGATCATCCCGTGCTCGCCGATCGACGCCGCATACGCCGCCCCGTCGACGCGATCGAGCGCGGCCATCCCGCGCGCGTGACCGAGCACGTGCGAAATCCATTCATGCGGCAACGGCAGCGTCACGTAGTCGAAACAGTAGCTGCGGATCAGTTCGCGCACGGCCGTGCCAATCATGTTGCCGGCCTGCGCGATGGAAATCCAGCCGATCGCCGGCTGGCTCAGGCACGTCTTCAGCGCGGGGTAATCGCGCGACGTAAAGCCCGTGAAATCGATGAGCCCGGCGGCGACGCTCACGCCGGACGTCATGTTCTGCGCGGCACCAGCCGTCTTCGCGACCGCGATCTCCCAGCCGAGTTCGCGCAGTTGCGCCAGCAGCGACTCGTCCGGCGAACGCATGATCACGAACAGTTTGCGCCCAGCCTCGGGGGCGGTGACGGACACGAACGGCATCTCGGGCGTCGCCGTCCCGTTTGCGTCGGGTGACCTTGCAACCATCGTTGTTCCCCGCTTGGCGTTGGTATCGTGCGCCGGCTCGCCGCCGCGTACGACGGACCTCGATCGAACCGACATATTGGCCGCATTTCCGTTTGAATAAAATCCCCCCGCGCCATAATCGCACGCACGGACGAATGCTTTCCCCAAGGTATATCGACGCCGCCGACGCGCGGCTAGATGGGTGTTATCCCGGTGGCGCGGCGGGCGCGACGCGGGATCGGATCGGCGCCGAACGCGCGAAGCCGCGCCAGTGCTGGCGCACCGGCTCGTGCGGGCGGTCGGGCACACGGAATCGGCCAGGTGGCTGGCAGCAATGCGACCGGTGAAAGCGCGCGGCTGCCAGCTCGCGCAACCGTTTCCGCTTGATGTCGGTCAATCGTCAGAGGAAGCGCGTTGATGCATGAACGCAACACGCGCCACGGGGTGTGCGGGCGGCTACGTCAGCGTCCCGACGCGAGCGGCGCGAGCGCGTTCGCACGGCCGCGGCCGGCCGGTGCGTGGTCGTGATCGCCATACGCGGCGACAAGCGCCTCGACACGCGCGAGATGATGGCGGTTGTCGTGGTCCCACGGGTGAAAGCCCGGCCGCAGGAAGCTCAGCCATTCGCCTGCGATGCGCGGAAACAGCCCGCGCCGCGGCCCGTACAGGAACGCGAGCATGCGCAGCATCCCGCGCATGTGATGGCCGGCACGACGGTCGCGCCACAACAGCGTGGCGTGCATCAGGAATACGGTCGGCCAGAACGTCAGCGTCGTCAGCAGATACACGCCGACGCGGATCAGATAGCGGCCCGGGCCCGGTTTCATCACGGCATTCCACACGTCGTAGGACACGGCCTTGTGCTCGGTTTCCTCGAGCGCGTGCCATATCCACATCTGCCGGTAGCCCTCGACCGAGCCGTCGAGACGCGTCGGGTCGCGCAGGAGCCAGTCAGCGAGCATCGCCGTGTAGTGCTCGGCCGCGACCGTATGTGCCAGTTGCACCGACTGCGGCAGCACGCGCTTCATGACGCCGAGCACCGCCCACACGCGCTTGTCGAGCTTGCGCGCGGGTAGCCGGTTGGCCTGCATCAGCTCGTTGTATTCGACGTGCTCGCGCGTGTGCATCGCTTCCTGGCCGATGAAACCGAGCACCTGCCGCTTCAGCACGGGATCGTCGATCCGGTCGCGATAGTTGCGCACCGAATCCATGAAAAAGCGTTCGCCGGCCGGAAACAGCAGCGACAGCGCGTTGAAGAAGTGGGTCACGTGCGGGCCGAGCCCATGCCAGTCCTTTGCACGTTCGACCGGCAGGTCGAAGCGCAGGTCGCGACGCACCGGCATCACGTCGGCTGCGGTGGCGAGAGCGGCTGACTTCATGTTGGTCGTTCTCCTTGTTTTCGGGCGGCCCGGCATCCGTTGCGGCCGTGCCGGCGCGGCCCGAGCGCCGCATCGCGCGGCGCCTAAATCCTGACATCGACAGATGTAACGATAGGCCGCGGCCGGCAACGCGCGCAAGCCGCGCGGTAGACGCGCGCTTCCAAACAGGGCACGGTCGAAAGCGCCCGAAAAACGGCGTGCGAACGTTGTCCGGCGCTGCGGCAATTCGAACGCACGGGTCGGTTCGCGGGCCGCCAACGAGCGTCGCCGCCGCGACTCGCAACCGGCGTGACATCCCCACCCCACCGGCGTTTCAGCGATTTTCACGGCGGCACGTGGCGCGCCGCCGACCGGACCGGGTAGCACCGATTCATACGCGCGAGCGGCACACGCGGTGCAACCGCGCTTATCCGGTCCGTGAAAAATTCAAACGCGCGTTCCATCCGCGTTTCGGGCATCACCCCGCGCACCGTCTCGACGGACCTGCCGGCGGGCCCTCGCCGCGTGCGGCGGCCCTCTGCGCGCTCGCCTACAATAGCGGTTTTACCCAACCCTTTTTCAGGAGAAGTCATGTCTGTCACCACGACCGCATCGGGCCTCAAAATCGAAGACCTGACCGAAGGCACCGGCGCGGAAGCGCAAGCCGGCAAGACCGTCAGCGTTCACTACACGGGCTGGCTGACCGACGGTCAGAAATTCGACTCGAGCAAGGACCGCAACGACCCGTTCGCGTTCGTGCTCGGTGGCGGCATGGTCATCAAGGGCTGGGACGAAGGCGTGCAGGGCATGAAGGTCGGCGGCGTGCGTCGCCTGACGATCCCGCCGCAACTCGGCTACGGCCCGCGCGGCGCAGGCGGCGTGATTCCGCCGAACGCGACGCTCGTGTTCGAAGTCGAACTGCTGGCCGTCTGACGACGCCGCCGGCCGACGTCCCGCCGATGCAACGCATCCCGTCTCCCGCCATCGCGCTGCGCCGTTACGACACGTGCGAAGCGTCGGACGTCCACGACTTTCATCAGGTCGTGCTCGGCGTCGACGGCGCGATGGTGATGGCGGTGGACGGGGTCGGCCAGCGCATCGACCGGCACGCGGCCTGGCTGATTCCGGCCGGCTCGCGCCACGATTACGCAGGCCTCGGCGACAATCGCCAGCTCGTGCTGGATCTCCCTGCCGCGTCGCTCGCGGTGCCGCAGCGGCTGTTCGACAGCGCGCGCGCCGTGGCGATCGACCCGGCGCTGACCTCGCTGGTCGCGCAGGTCGCGGCGGCAGCCGCGCAACTC